>JAQYWJ010000199.1 GCA_030145005.1 Desulfobacter sp.
AACCTCCCGTCAGCAAGTCTGTTTAAATAGTTAGGGAATCGGAAAGTAATTTAACAATGGATTGTGACTTTCGTATAAATATAGTTTAAAAATGTCTATATCAAGTGCTTAATATATTTGGTGAAGTATCCAGATACTGCACCACTCATCTGTGGTATTTGCATTAAAGTATGCCCATGGGGAATAAAACCGCAAACTTTTTCTGAATGGATATTAAGTGCTTGACCTGAGGCCGATGGATGGTATGTGTAAGGGGCATGAAAAAACGTGAACCCGAGAAATAAGGAAATAAAGACCCATGAAAATATCAGGCAGGAAAACGGGAAAACTGGCTTTTGAAATCAAGCAGGACGCCTACACCTACACCCTTGATGCTCCTGAAAACGTTGGGGGTGAAGGCAAAGGCCCTTCGCCAAAAGGCCTTCTTTTAAGCGGTCTAGTCGGCTGCACCGGCATTGATGTGGCCATGATCTTAGGCAAAATGCGGGTGGGCATCCAGGATATAGAAATCACGGCAGAAACCGAGCTGACAGACCAAGAGCCTTCGGTATTTAAGGAAATCACCTTGTCTTACCACATCACCGGCAATGAAAAAGATGCAAAAAAAATCAAACGGGCCGTGTCCCTGTCCATGGAAACCTACTGCGGGGTCTCTGCCATGCTGGAAAAAAACAGCCCTATTATCCCTAAAATTTACCTGAACGGTAAAGAAATCTAACGAGTGTCGAGGTATTCTTCAAACTGGAGCCCGATGGTATCTATCTGCCTGTTGATCAATGCCCGGCGTCTGTCCTGGAGATTCGTAAATATCTGTGCCGAGGGATCAGCATCTATATTATATTCGTGGGCCACGGCTTTTGCCCATGCCCTGAATGAATGATGAGTAGTAGTTATTCGCGTGAAGCTTTAAAGTGTCTGGCTTTAGCAATCAGAGAGGGTGCCCAGCTGGTGGAGGTGGTACCAAGGGCATGGATGTGGGTATAGGTGCCAAAGGTATTGTCTCTAAAAAATCCGTCCTTTTTTTCAAGAATACCCTTGCCCCGGGTCATTTTAAATGCCATGGCAGTATTCTCATAATCAATGGAAATCACCTTGGAGTACCTGAATTCATGACCGCGCAGCACTTCTCCTATGGCATAAAAAGGATTTTCATTGACCACCTCAACCTCAGTGTATCCATGGCCCTGGGGCCGTTTGGAAAGCCCAAACCGTAAGGGTAGAATCCCGGTCATGGGGTAAACCACATCATCAAGGCAGATGCTCTCACCAAGGAATATCAGGCCGCCGCATTCGGCATAAATGGGCAGGCCTTTGCGGGACAGGGCTTTTAAATTATCCTTGAACGCCTGATTGGCAGACAGCCGGCTAGCATGGGTTTCAGGAAAACCGCCGCCCATGTAAATGGCATCAACTTCAGGGATGTCGGACTGGGATAAAGGACTGATGAATTTAATCTTAGCACCCAGATTTTCCAAGGCCTCAATATTATCCGGATAATAAAACTGAAATGCCGAATCCCGGACAACACCAATGGTAACAGTGGAGTTATTTGTTGCCGGATTTTGGTTTTCCGTCATATTAGTTTCCGGAGCAGCGTCCTGCCGGGCGTTGTCAACAACCGGCATGCCCTGCCCCTTAAACGAAGTAACCAGCCGAAACAATTCATCAATATCAATATTGTCCAAGGCCACCTGCCTGGCCCGGGTCAAAGACGCGTCGCTTTCTCCGTGTTCTTCGGAAGTGACAAGCCCCATATGCCGCTCAGGAAAATCTTCCTGCTTAAGCTTTGGTAAAGCACCAAGAACCGGGATATTGCAAAAACGTTCAATATTTGCCCGAATTTTTCCCTCATGGCGCTTTCCTGCCAGACG
The DNA here is from genome assembly GCA_030145005.1 of Desulfobacter sp. GTDB lineage: Bacteria > Desulfobacterota > Desulfobacteria > Desulfobacterales > Desulfobacteraceae > Desulfobacter. The sequence goes on from JAQYWJ010000199.1 coordinate 1,872, forward strand.
GTTGAGGATAACGCCGCAAATATTGATATCAGGATCAAACTGCATGCAGCCCATGAGGACGGCAGCCATGGTACGGGTGGATTTCGTGCAGTCCAGCACCAGTACCACCGGCAGATCCAGCAATTTGGCAAGTTCGCTTGTGGAAGTGGTCCCTTCAATGTCAATGCCGTCGAAAAGGCCACGGTTGCCTTCGATCAAGGCAATATCACAAGGTTTAGAATGGGTAAGATAAGATGCTTGTACGACCGACTGGGCGCACAGATAGGTATCAAGATTATAGCAGGGGCGACCGGCTGCCCGTGATAGCCAGCCGGCGTCAATATAGTCAGGTCCCTTTTTAAAGGGGGCCACTGTTATATTCCGGGCTCTCCATGCGGCAGTTATCCCAAGGGATATTATTGTCTTGCCTGAACCACCCCTGAGTCCGGCAATAACAACTCCAGGGACTTTTTCCCTACTGACGTTCATGAATTAAGCTGCAATCTTTTTCTTTTTATTCTTCGCCTTCGGAAGAGTGCTGGATGCCGGCACCTTTGAGGCCATACATGGTGGTGGATCCGGAAGACCAGAATTCAAGGATCTCATCTTCAACCATTTTGTTGACAACCTTTTTGATCATTCGGGGTTTGTCATCGGGAAAAATTTTATAAAAATCTTTGATGTAGAATTTGGTTTTTGTTTTGGACTTTTTTTCCAGCCATTCAACAACAGCTTTCCGTGCTTCTTCTGTATTATCGAGAAGGTCGCTCATGTCAGACTCCTTTTAGTTGAAAGGACGGAACCGGAGTACAAAAAGGTACCCCGGTCCATCCAATATAAATAACGAATAAATTCAGGTTCCGGTTACTGAACTAGAATTTAAAGTTAGTGGTCTGGCGCCAGCTCATATATGCCTGCTGACGGAAGTCGTCAATCAAATGATGCGTGAAGTCAAGTTCACAAGCTGAAAAGAATTTTTCCCATCCAATTCTCTCTGCCCAGTCACCCAGACGTTCGTATTTGTTGGCGCCATTTGAATAGGCGTTAACCATCTTTTTGATGGCGTCGGTCATGGACGGCCAGCGGGGCATTTCGTTGGGCAGGAAGGCCACAACAACTTTGGAGAACTTAGGATCGGAGATACGGTTGGACACCTTGCCACCGGCCATGAGAACAATACCGTCACCTTCGGTGTCAGCAAGCGGCATGGAGGGGCACATGGTGTAGCAGTTACCGCAGTACATACAGCGTTCGTTTTTAACGGCAACTGATTTTACCTCAGTACCGTCAGCCAGTGTCTGCTTGGAAGGTTTGATCGCAGCAGTCGGACAGGCAGAAACGGCCAGCGGGATTTCGCAAACCTTATCCAGGTATTCATGGTCAAGCATCGGCGGTTTTCTGTGATAGCCGAGGATGGCGATATCAGAGCAGTGAACCGCACCGCACATGTTCAGGCAGCAAGCCATGGAGACACGAAGCTGAGCCGGCAGTTTCATCTGCTGGAAATCGTCAAAAAGGGCATCCATGGTAACCTTTACGGTACCGGAAGCGTCAGTAGCAGGGGTATGGCAGTGGATCCAGCCCTGGGTATGAACGATATTGGTAACACCGGCACCGGTACCGCCGATGGGGAACTTCAAGGAACCACCGGGGAACTTCCTGGAAGCCAGATCGTTTTTCAAGGGCTCTACTTTGTCCTTGGAATCAACCATGAACTCAACATTGTTACGGGTGGTGAAACGAACATACCCGTCGCAATGTTTGTCAGCAATGTCGCAAATTTCATTGATGTGCGCGGTGGACATCAGGCGGCAACCGCCGACCCTTACAGTATATACTTCATCTCCAGAATCGGCAACGTGAACCAGCACGCCGGGCTCCAGGATTTCATGATGAGACCATTTGCCGTTATTGTTTGCGATAACAGGAGGATAAAATTCGTTATAGTCTCTAGGACCGATGTCAGTGATTCTATTTTCCATCGGTTTCTCGGGATTATACCCTGTAGAAATAAATGCCATTATATATCTCCCTTTTTATCTTAAGTGATGTTTTCTGTATTCTTCAACGTCACGTTCCCAGCCGCCTTCGACTTCGTCTTCTTTCCAGAAGATGTAGGGGTTGGTTCTCGGATAGGCAACATGCTGAGGAGCGGCTTCGATGCCGGTTACTTCCAGAAGTTTCTGGAAACCCTGGCGCATGATCAGCTCACCAAGACGTTCACGGTTCTTGCCCTCTTCCATCCACCAATCCCATACGTTTTCAATGACTTCTGTAATCTCTTCGTAATCATTGTCAGCATTGACTTCAACAAAGGGAACCAGCAGGGAACCCATCTGGGCACCGTCAAGGATCGGCGCCTTGGCACCGCAGAGAATGGACAGACCGGTTTCTTTACCGATCTTCAGGGCTCTGGGCATAACATTGATACAGTGCATGCAGCGGGTGCAGTGCTCAGTATTAATGGTCAACT
>JAQYWJ010000200.1 GCA_030145005.1 Desulfobacter sp.
GCAGAGAAGAAGAATGCAATAATGATGATGGAGATATCCGGGACAAAAGGAATGGCCAGCATTTTTGTGGCACCAAAGGAGGCTGCCAGGGCCAGGATAATGCCGAAAATGCCGCCAAAGGAGGAGAGCACCACCGATTCCACCAGAAACTGGAGCAGCACTTCATGCTCATAGGCGCCAATGGCCAGGCGGATGCCGATTTCCCGGGTGCGCTCGGTCACGGACACCAGCATGATGTTCATGATACCGATGCCCCCGACCAGAAGACTCACTGCAGCCACCGCACCGAGAAGAGCGGTCATGATTTTGGTGGTGGAGGTGAGCATGGTGGCAAGCTCCTTGGTGTCCATGATTCTGAAATTGTCCTCTTCATTGTCGGACAGGTGCCGGCGTTGTCTTAAAAGGGCCTGGATGGCGGCTAATGCCGTGGTGGTGGAGGCATCACTTTTTACTGCCACCTGGATAAAGGGGATGTCCTTGTTGCCGGAAAAACGGCGCTGGACCGCTTTTATGGGCATGATCACACAATCATCCTGGTCGTGCCCCATGGAGGAGTTGCCCTTGGCCCCTAAAAGGCCTACGATCTGACAGGATACCTTGCCCAGTCGAAGTTTCTGCCCCACAGGGTCCCCGTCGCCAAACAGGTTTTCCCGGATGGTGTCCCCCACCACGCAAACGGTGCGTCCGGCTCTGATTTCATTTTCGGAAAAGGTTCGGCCGGCTTTTATGGTCCAGTTGCGGACCGTGAAAAAATCGTTAGTGGTGCCGGTAATGCTGGTGCTCCAGTTCTGGTTGCCCACCACGGCCACGGCAGATGCGGATACGGCCGGGGCCACACCTGCCAGATCATAGACCTGTTGCTCAATGGCCTGGACATCTTTGATGGAAAAACTCGGGGCCTTGGCTGCCCCGCCGGGCCCGTGGCGCTGGCCCGGGCGGATGAGCAGTACATTGGTGCCCATGGCGGCAATCTGCTGGGTTACCTGGGCCGTGGTGCCGTTGCCGATGGTCACCAGGGTGATCACGGCGGCCACGCCGATGATAATACCTAAAATGGTGAGCACCGAGCGCATGACATTGCGCCGGATGCCCCGCAACGCCAGGATAAAAGTGTTCCAGATCATCGGTCCCGGCCTCCTTTTGCTGCCGGTACATGTCCGTTTTCAACGTCTGCCACCTGGCCGTCCACAAAGTGAATGATCCGGTCCGAGTAAGCGGCCATATCTGATTCATGGGTGACCATGACCACGGTGATTTTTTGATCCCTATTTAATTGTTTTAAAAGTTTCATGATTTCATGGCTTTTGGCCATGTCCAGGTTGCCCGTGGGCTCATCGGCAAATAATACCGACGGGGTGGTGGCAATGGCCCGGGCAATGGCCACCCGCTGCTGCTGCCCCCCGGACAGCTCTCCGGGGGTGTGGGCTTCGCGCCCTGCAAGCCCCACCTGTTCAAGTGCCTTGCGCGCCAGAGCTTTGCGTTTTTTAGGCGGTATGCCTCTGTACACCAGGGGCAGTTCCACATTTTCCATGGCCGTGGTCCGGTTCAGCAGGTTGAATCCCTGGAATACAAAGCCCAGGTAAAACCGGCGCAGGGTGGCCAGCTGTTTGCGGCTCATATGGCTGACCTCAACCCCGCCAAACTTATACCGGCCCGATGTGGGGGTGTCCAGACATCCAAGGATGTTCATACAGGTGGATTTGCCCGAGCCCGACGGTCCCATCACCGAAATAAATTCACCGGACTCAATGGACAGATCAATGCCACGCAACGCAAAAATCCTGGCTTCGTTGCTGCCGTAAACCTTGGTGACCCGGGTCAGGGAAATCAACGCATGTTTTTTGTCGGCCATGGCGTTACTTGCCCTTTGTGGTTGCGGAAACAATCACGTCAGTGCCTTTGGTGATGTCTCCTTCCAGAATCTGGGTGTGAATACCGTCGCTTAAGCCCGTTTTGACAGGTACAGGCCTTGGCCGCTTGTTTTCATCCAGAATCCATATGGTGCCCTGGTCTTTGCCGCCTGTGATGGTGACATGCTTGGCCGACCGGCCGCCGCGCCTGGGCGGGCCGGGAAAGAACATCCTTAACAGCGATGGTTTGGTGTTGTTCTCCCCGGGTTTGGGCATTGAGAATCTCAGGGCGGCACTGGGAACAGATAATACCTGGTCAGCCTTCTCAACAATGATGTCTGCCGTGGCGGTCATACCCGGGCGCAAAGCTAAATCGCTGTTGTCACAGGTCATGATGGTTTCATAGGTAACCACCCCGTCCGTGGTGGTGGCATTAAACCGGACCTGCTGGATTTTTGCCGCAAATTTGCGCTGGGGGTAGGCATCCACGGTGAAATGGGCGTCAAGTCCTTCCTTGACCACACCGATGTCTGCTTCGTCCACATCCACATTTAACTTCATTTTGGTTAAGTTTTCTGCCAGGGTAAACAGCACCGGAGCCTCAAATGAGGCCGCCACGGTGGCGCCTTTTTCAATGTCCCGGGTCAGGACAACCCCGTTTACAGGGGAGATAATATCTGCCTTGGACAATTCGGTTAACGTGCTGTCCAAAGATGCCTGGACCTCGGCGACACTTGCTTCGGCCATGGCCCGGTCAGCCAGGGCCCGGGTGTAGTTGGCCCGGGCTTGATCCATGTCTGTCTGGGCCGGCACCTTGCCGCCGCTCAATTCCCGGACTTTTTTCAGGTTTTTTAATTTCCGGTCCGTCTCCTCCACCGTGGCCTGGGCCTGGCGTACGGATGCCCGGGCCGATGCCAGAGACGCCTTGCTTTTGCGCACCTGGGCCTGTAGATCCGTGATATCCAGCCGGGCCAGGACCTGGCCTTCGGTGACCTGGGCGTTGTAATCCACGAACACCTCCTGGATGGTGCCGGATAATTCACTGCCCACCTCCACCTCGTTTGTGGGTTCCAGGGTGCCTGTGGCGGAAACCGTTACGTGAATATCGGTGATTGCGGCCTTCGATGTCTTGAAAGTGATCCCTGGGTTCAGCCCCGGACCGCCGCCCGGCGGGCCTTTGGGCGGCAGAAAAAAATATGCCCCTGCTGCGGCGATAATCAGAATCAAAAGAACGATGAAGAGACGCTTTTTACCCTTTTTTCGGGGGCCGGTGTTCTTTAATGTGGCATTGATATCATCGGTTAAATCCATGGGAACTCCAGAGATGTTAAGGGGTTGGCTGTGTTTCAGATTTGTTTTGTCCGCCTTTTAGGGTGTCAGATCCCACCGGGGTCCAGCCCCCGCCAAGGACCTTGTAGAGGGTGATCAGGTTGGAGACACAGGTCCCCTGGCTTGTGGCAAGATCACTTTGATAAGATAACACGGTCTGCTGGGATGTCAGCACGGTGGTGAAATCAATCAGGCCGGATTCGTATTTCTTTTTGGCCAGGTCTTCGGCGGCCAGAGCCTGTTCGGCGGCAATGGTCAGGTGTTCCAGCCGGGTCTGTTCCTTGGCATAGGCCACCAGGGCATTTTCCACCTCTTCCAGGGCCGACAGAATGGCAGATTCGTACTGGATCAGGGCTTGTTCCTGCAAAGCGTTCTGGACCTCAATATTTTTTCTGATACTGCCTGCGTCAAACAGGGTTTGGGACAGGTTTGCGGCCAGGGACCGGGCCCAGTGGGATGGATCTAAAACATTGTCAATGAGTTCGGCAGGGCTTAGGGCATCCATACCAATGGAACCGGACAGGGTCAGTTCCGGATAAAGGTCTGCCGTGGCCACCCCTACCTGGGCGGTCTGGGCAATGAGTTCGTACTCGGCCTCTCTGATATCGGGCCGTCTTCGCAGGGCATCTGCGGGAAGCCCCACGGCAATGGTCGCCGGCAGTGTGGGCAAGGGGATGGGGGATTCCAGCTTTTCGTGCAAGGTGCCGGGGGAAAGACCCGAGAGCACAGCCACCCGGTTCATGGCCTCGGACAGGGTGGATTCAAGGGCCGGAATCCGGGCTTTGGCATTTTCCAGGCTGTACCGAGCCTGGTGGACATCCAGTTCATCGGTCAAGCCTGCCTGGTACTGCCACTGGGTGAGCTGAAAGGATTCGGTCTGGGAGTCAATGCTCTGCCGGACCACATTCAGGCGTATCTGGGCCGTGCGTACATCAATGTAACTGTCGGCAAGGTCTGCCACAAGACTGACCAGGGTATCTCGCAGCGCTTCCTGTTGGGCTGAAAGACTTGCGTCCGCAGCTTCAATGGATCGCTGAATCCGGCCGAACAGGTCAATTTCCCAGCTTGCATCCAGGCCGGCGCTATAGGCCTTCGAAACTGTGCCGGTGCCGTCCTCATTGCTGGTGCCGGTCCAGG
>JAQYWJ010000201.1 GCA_030145005.1 Desulfobacter sp.
GCTGTTCTCTTTTCTAAGTTATGGTGTAACGGCTTGTCCTTCAAGGCTGTTACCATAATTTGTTTCAACGCCTCATCATCGGCGCCGTTGCGCAGGGGGGTGAGAATATCGGTTTCATTGTTGCTCAGCAGGCAGGGCCGAAGGGTCCCCCGGGAAGTTAGGCGCAACCTGTTACATTCACTGCAGAAATGAGAACTGACCGGTGTGATGAACCCTAAAATCCCCGGTGCCCCGGCCAGTCTGTAGGTTTTTGCCGGACCGTCATTTGCTCCTTTAGGGACTGCTGTCAAAGGCCCATGGGCGTCAATGATAATATTTTTAATGTCCCGGGTCAGGATCTGCCGGTCTTCATCAACATCTGTGTTTCCCATGGGCATGTATTCAATGAACCGGACATGGAAGGGGTATTTCCAGGTCAGTCCGGCAATGGCCTGGATTTCATCATCGTTGAATCCTTTTAAAGCCACGGTATTGATTTTTATGGGGGACATGCCCAGATCGTGTGCGGCCATGATACTGTCCCATACCCTTTGGAACCGGTCCCGCTGGGTAATCCGGATAAATTTTTCCGGCACCAGGGTATCCAGGCTGAAGTTCAGCCTTTGGATACCCATATCCATCAACTCTTTTATCTTATCCCGGTTCAGGCGGGATCCGTTGGTGGTAATGGAGATATCTTTTAACTGGGGAATGCGGCATAATCGGCGGATAAACGAGAAAATACCCTTTCTCACAAAAGGCTCTCCGCCGGTGATCCTGACTTTGGTGATGCCCATGTCACAGCCGATGCGGACAATTCTTAATATCTCTTCATACCGGGCAATGCGGTTATGCTCAATGACCTTGAATGGTGCTGCAGGAATACAATATATACACCTGAAATTGCACCGGTCCGTAACGGAGATTCTCAAATAATTGATGTTTCTGGTTCCGGCAATCATGGTGCGTTTTGATTTTTTGAAACACCGTGCAAAGCGTTTTCATAATGTTTGAGCAGTGCTTCAATCAGACCGTCAATGGTAAAAGAATCCGCCTCAATATCCGGTGCAAGCCCTTTTTCCCGGATGGTATCCGAGGTGATGGGCCCGATGCTGGCAAGGGTCACCCCTTTAAGCAGGGCAGGGGCGTTTTGTCCTTCAAGCAGGGTTAAAAAATTGGTTACAGTAGAGGATGAGGTAAACGTCACTGCGTCAATATCACCGGCTTTAAGCATATCAATGAGAAGATCTTTCCCCTCATCTGCCAGCCGGGTTTCATATGCGGTTACCTCATCCACTAAAGCCCCCATGCGTGTCAGCTGTTCGGGCAGGATAGTGCGCGCTTTTTTCGCCCGGGGCAGCAATACCTTTTTGCCGGTCATATCAAGACCTGAAAACGCATCCACAACAGATTCCGCCCGATATGTTTCGGGCAGAATATCGGAAATAATGCCATGGTCTGCCAGACGTTCTTTGGTCACAGGGCCGATGCAGGCAAATTTAAGATGTCCCAGAGCACGGGCATCCTTTCCTTTTTCAAAAAGGGTGTCAAAGAAAAATTTTACGCCGTTCACCGAAGTCAGCACCAGCCAGTCATACCGGTCCAGGTGATCAATGGCCGCTTCCAACGGATTTTTATCTTCAGGCGGTGCGATTTTAATGGTGGGGATCTCTATGCACTGGGCACCAAGGCGGTTAAGCTCGGCCACAAGGCCGGATGCCTGGGCCCGGGCCCGGGTAATCACAATTTTTTTTCCGAATAGAGGCTTTTGGTCAAACCAGGTCAATTCATCCCGTAAAGAAACCACATGCCCCACCACAATGATGGCCGGGGATTTCAGTCCTGCTTTTTCAACCGCATCAACAATGGTGGCAAGGGTGCCGGTTACGGTCTGCTGGCGGGTGGTGGTGCCCCAGCGCACCAGGGCTACAGGTGTGTCCGACGGTTTACCGTGTTCCATCAATTTTGTTACGATATTGGACAGATTTTTGACCCCCATCAAAAAGACAAGGGTGGCGTCGGACTTTGCAAATATGTCCCACTGCATCCGGGACTCTTTTTTATCGGGCCGTTCGTGACCGGTAATAAAGGAGACAAAGGAGGTGTGGTCCCTGTGGGTTACCGGGATCCCGGCATAGGCCGGGGCAGCCACGGCAGATGTGACACCGGGAATCACCTCATAGCTGATGCCATAGGACAACAACTCCTGGGCCTCTTCCCCGCCGCGGCCGAAAACAAAGGGATCGCCACCCTTGAGGCGGGCCACGTTTTTGCCTTCCCTGGCTTTGTCCACCAGCAGCAGGTTGATTTTCTCCTGGGTCAGGGTGTGGTCCCCGCCTTTTTTTCCCACGTAGATAATTTCAGCGTCTTTTCCCGCATAATCAAGCAGAAAGGGAGATGCCAGGTAATCATAAACCACCACATCCGCAGCTTGAATGCATTCTTTTGCCTTTACGGTGATAAGCCCCGGGTCTCCCGGGCCTGCACCAATCAGATAAACCTTGCCCCTGGTTTGTGTCATGGGATATTAAGTGCCTCCAATATGCGTTGTCCGCCTTTATCAAGAACAAGTTTTGCCAGTTCCCGGCCCTTTTCAGTCACTTGTTCAGGGGTTGATTCAATGGTTTCTTTAATAAAAGACTCGCCGTCTTCCGATGCCACCACTGCGGTAAAGATTATCCGGCTGTCCCGGATTTTTCCGAAACAGGCCACAGGGATATGGCAACTGCCTTCGATCTCTTTGAGAAATGCCCGTTCCCCGGTAACACAGATCCGTGTGGGGTCATGATCAAGGACGGATAAAATGTTTTCCATATCCGGATCATTTTCCCGGGTTTGAATGCAAAGCGCGCCCTGGCCAACAGCCGGCACCATATCGGTTTCGGTAAGGTACTCGGTGATCTCACTGCCCTGGCCCAAACGTTCAAGTCCGGCAGCTGCCAGAACAATTGCCGCATATTCACCGGATTTAAGTTTTTTAAGCCGGGTATTCAGATTGCCCCGTATGGATTTGATTTCAAGATCCGGGCGCAAATGTTTAAGCTGGGAGCCCCGGCGAAGGCTGGACGTGCCGATGACTGCACCTTGGGGATATTCTTTGAAAAGTTTTCCCTGGGCAGATATGAGTACATCAAAGGGATTGGCCCGTTCCGGTATGGCCCCGATTATCAATCCATCGGGCAGTTCGCCCGGCATATCCTTCATGGAGTGAACGGCCAGGTCAATGCCGCCGTCTAAAAGCGCCGATTCGATCTCTTTAACAAAAAGCCCTTTACCCCCCACCATGGCAAGGGGACGGTCCGTTATCCGGTCTCCTGTTGTTTTGATAATTTTTATATCAACACGGATAGCTGGTAATGCTTTTTCAATGTTTTGTTTTACATGGTTGGCCTGCCACAGGGCTAATGTGCTTCCCCGGGTGCCGATACAGATATTTGATTTCATATTCACCCGATCGTTGCGCTGGTGCTGCAGGAACTGCAATTTGTTGAGGTGCAGCCGGCACAGCCGGAGCTGCCTGCTGATGTGGTTGTCTGAATCTGGCCGCCGGGGCCTGTGGATTTGGATACAAACCCGCATTTTGACATCATTCGTGCCAGGTTTTCGCTGCTGCATGCCGGGCATGTGGGAGTATCACTGCCCATCACCAGGGTTTCAAAATTTTTACCGCAGGCTTTGCAGGTATATTCATAAATCGGCATTCTTCCGCCCCTTTTTATTAGTTTAACATTAAAAATAACATACCAATATAAGGATATAGGGCTTGTTTTTCAAGGCCATGATTCAATAATTTGCTTTAAAATACTGTGGTATCCCGGAAAACAAAACGCTATACTGCGTTTTTTATAATAAGGAATTTATTTTAATGAAATTCATATTTTTGCTGGTGCTTGCCTTTGCTGCGGGGATGCTGGCACCAGTGCAGGCCGGGATGAATGCAAAGATCGGAAAAGCATTGAACGATCCCTTTTATGCGGCCCTTATTTCATTTGCCCTGGGTACGGCAGGTCTTTTAGCCTATGCCCTGGCGGGCAGGATAAATTTTTCAGCAATCCGTAACGTTTCCGGCGTTCACTATAGTCTTTGGCTGGCCGGGCTTTTAGGAGCCTTTTATGTGACCGTGACCATCGTGCTTGCACCAAGGCTGGGCACTGCCCTGACCTTTGGCCTGGTGGTGGCGGGTCAACTGGTCATGGCCGTGGTCATGGACCATTTTGGTCTGTTTGGCATGCCGGTTCAGCCGATGAACTGGCTCCGTCTTACCGGCATTGTATTGATAGTTGGGGGGGCCATGTTA
>JAQYWJ010000202.1 GCA_030145005.1 Desulfobacter sp.
TAACCTGACCCTGTTTCCCGGGCCAGGTTAAGGGGACTTTTCGAAATTTTTAAAAATGACTCATCTTTTGTGGAGGTTGATCAATCGTCGCGGGATCTCACACTTTTGCACGCTTTATCAAACACATTCATCCTGTAAAGGTCCCCTTAAAGGCCCTTGAGTTAAAAAATACCTGGGCTCTGGGTGGGATGTGTCTTGTCCTGGTGTCGCTCCTGGCTGGGTCAGGGGTGCTCATGCTTTTTTCCTACCAGCCTTTTTCGGAATCCGCGTATCTCTCTGTGGAATACCTTGAAAATCAATTTATCTTTGGACGGCTGATTCGCAGCATGCATTATTTCTCTGCCAATTTTCTTGTGATAATGGTCTCTGCTCATATGTTGAGGGTGTTTTTTACAGGAGGGTATCAGGGCAGAAGACAATCGAACTGGTTTGTCGGCCTCTTTATTTTCAGCCTGGTACTGTTGTCCTGCTTTACCGGTTACCTTCTGCCTTGGGACCAGACGGCATTCTGGGCCGTGACCATCTGCATGAACATGTTTGATTATGTTCCTATCGGCAGTCTTCTTAAGGGCCTTTTGATCTCCGATAACGGCATCAGCGAAAAAACACTACAGATTTTTTTCACCTTTCACACCACAATACTCCCCACACTTCTGATCGGTTTTATGGCCACCCATTTCTGGAAAGTCAGGAAGGCAAAAGGCGTGATAACATCGGGATTGGCCGGCAAGGGGAAAGGTGAAAAAACGGTTATGGCTGCCGTGCAGCCCAACCTATTGCTGCGGGAAGCGGTGGCTGCACTTGTGTTGACCGCCTTTATCATGACACTTTCTCTTGTCTTTGACGCACCCCTGGATGAGATGGCCAATTCCGGCCTGAGCCCGAACCCCGCAAAGGCACCCTGGTATTTTTCAGGATTTCAGGAGCTGTTACTCCATTTTCATCCTTTTTTTTCCGTATTTTTAATTCCAATATCAATTTGCTGTATCCTCATCGGCATTCCGTTCATAGGGGATAGCCAAGGCGGTATCTGGTTTATTTCAGAACGAGCGAAAACAGCGGCGAAAACAGCAGCCTTGATTTCTGTGATTCTCACTCCGGGGCTGGTTTTCTTTGATGAAACTGTTATTGATTTCCAAAAATGGTTCCCGGACATCCCCGGAATTTTATCCACAGGGTTTATTCCATTTGTTCTGATTCTATGCCTGATCTTTTTTCATCATTTGGGGATGAAACAAAAATTTAAACTCAATTCTGCCGAAGCCTTTCAGACTACGGCAGTTTTTATGATCACCGCATTTGCAATTCTTACCCTGACCTGCGTCTGGCTCAGAGGGGCAGGAATGAAACTTTGTTTTTGGGGCAGCTGATGGATAAGCGCAATAAGACGGCCATAAAAAAGCCCGGAAAAAGAAAATTTTTGAAAATTTTGTGGGCAGGCCTTGGACTGATTGCCCTTGGCGAGCTGGTCATGGTAATTCTTTCTTTTTTCAGACCGGTAGCCAAAAAAGAGGTTGCGGTTTCTGCGGCCGAAATGATTGATGCCGGTTCTGCAGATACATATGAACCGGGGTCTGTTTCGGCCTTCGTCACCGGGCAGTTTTATCTGGTCTGTCTTGAGGATGGCGGCTTTCTTGCGTTGTCCAACAGGTGCACCCACTTGGGTTGCGCTGTCCCCTGGGATAAGGAGTTAAAAAAATTTATCTGTCCCTGTCATGCCTCTGAGTTTGATATTACGGGTAATGTGTTGAGTTCTCCCGCCCCCAGAGCGTTGGATCTTTTTGAGGTCAGCATCGTGAATAAACAGATACAGGTAAATATCGGTACCAGGATAAGACGGAACCGCTTCAACCGCCACCAGGCAGTCTATCCTGAAACCATAACCATTCAAGGTTAAAACCGAAAAAATAATGACTGTCGATTTTTCAATTCATCAGGATTCGGAAAAAAAATGGATACTCGCCGGCATTGCGGCCATTCTTGTGATTGTGTTGATTATTCCCCTGGCCTATATAAAATTTTGGCAGAGAATCAATCAACGGTCTGCCTGCTTGGATCAAGGCATGGGAAACGCTTCTGTTTTTGTGGGGAAAGAAAAGTGCAGGGACTGCCACAGGAACGAATATGAAAAATGGCAGAATTCCGATCATGACCGGGCCATGGAAATAGCAGACAGTTCAACCGTGTTGGGAGATTTTAATGATGCTGAGTTTATCCATAACCAGGTCACCACACGTTTTTTTAAAAAAGGGGACCGGTTTTTTGTCAATACCATCGGTCAAGACGGTGAGTATAAAGATTTTCAGGTTACCCATACCTTTGGTTTTTCTCCCCTTCAGCAGTATTTGATTCCCTTTGAAGACGGACGGCTGCAATGCCTCACCATCGCATGGGACAATGTAAAAAAAATGTGGTATGCCCTTCCCAATCATACGGATGATCCCGGGGACTGGCTTCATTGGACCGGCCAGGGCCAGAATTGGAACGGCATGTGCGCCGAATGCCATTCGACAAATTTAAAAAAGGGATATGATATGGCCACAGACCGGTTTACCACGACCTGGTCTGAAATCGATGTAAGCTGTGAGGCCTGTCACGGACCCGGGTCCGGGCATGTGGCCTGGGCTCAAGCGCCTGAAATGGGCCGGAAGGCGGCCGATAATTTCAACCTGGTTGTTCAAACAAGAGATATGACCTCAGAAGATTTTGCCAGGGTGTGTGCCCGGTGCCATTCAAGGCGGGCTTCCATTGCGGACTTTTCCCATGGTCATGAAAATATCATGGATTATATGATTCCCAGCCTGCTGACGGAGAGGTTATATTATCCGGATGGCCAGATTCTTGATGAAGATTATGTGTTCGGGTCTTTCACCCAGAGCAAGATGTTTTTAAATAGCGTCAAATGTAATGACTGTCATGATGTCCACAGCCAGAAACTGAAGAGACAGGGCAATGATCTGTGCCTCTTCTGTCACAGGAAAAATACCTATGATACGGCCAACCATCATTTTCACAAGAAGATGAACAAGGGAAAAGAGAGCAAAGGGGATGACTGTATTCAATGCCATATGCCCGAAACGGTCTACATGGGAATTGACTGGCGAGCCGATCATTCCATCCGGATTCCCCGTCCGGATTTAAGTAAAGCCTATCAGATACCCAATGCCTGTAATGCTGCCGGATGTCATTCGGATAAATCTCTTGAGTGGACCAATGAACATATGTCTTCTTGGTATGGCAAAAGAAAACGGCCCCATTATGGGGAAATTATTGCCCGGGGCAGGCAGGGTGACCCAAAGGCTGTGCTTGATTTGATATCGCTTTCAAAAGATATGCTTTTTCCGGGTATTGTCAGGGCGACCGCATTATCCCTTTTATCTTCTTATCCATCACAGCTAAGCTATAGAGCGCTTGAAACCGCGTTATCGGATCCGGATGCCCTGATTCGGCAGACGGCTATTTCCACCATTAATATTCTACGCTTTGACAAGGATGCCACCCTTATTTTTCCATTGCTGTATGACCCGGTAAAAGCTGTTAGAATCCAGGCCGCTCTCGGTGTTGCATCCATAAAAAATCTGAAGTTGACAAAAGACCAGCAACGCGTGTTTGAGTCGGTCAAAAAAGAATATATTGCCGCCATGGAATATTCAGGTGACTTTCCCGCCGGACGATATAATCTGGCTTTAATGTATCATGCACTGGGGCAGGACGATAAAGCCATTGAAAACTATGAACAGTCCATTCGAATTGATGGTTTGTTTCTTCCGGCAAAAAATAATCTGGCAATGCTGTATAATGCACAAGGAAAAAATGAAAAAGCTGAACAGCTTTTTATTCAGATTCTTGAAGACCGGCCAGAACTATATGATATTGCTTACTCTCTGGGCCTGCTGCTCGTAGAAGAAAAAAAATATGACCAGGCAGTGATTTATCTTCAAAAGGCAGCTGGCGGCCTGCCTGGGCGGGCAAGAATCCAGTATAATCTTGGACTGCTGCTTCAGTTCCGGAAAAAAGAAAAAGCAGCAGAGAAAGCGCTTTTAAAAGCGCTTTCTCTGGAACCGAATAATTTTGATTTTCTTTTTGCCCTGGCAGATCACTATATTAAAAGGAATCGCCTGGACAGTGCCCGGACAGTGGCCGGGAAAATGATTCAGCTTTTCCCCGACAACAAAATCGGATATGATATCTTAAAATATATAAACAGCAGGTCAGGGCCATGGAAAAAATAAAATCCACCATATGATTTGTCTTTTTAACCGTCTTCTTCGTTACA
>JAQYWJ010000026.1 GCA_030145005.1 Desulfobacter sp.
GGGCAATTGTCACAGATGGGCATCAAACAATGTATTACCAGTTTTTATGATCCGTACAAAAAGGTGGCCGCAAGAATCAAACGCATGGCTGAGCCGGGCAAACCCATGCTCAAACCCATGCTCAAACCCATGCTCAAACTCATGGATCCGGGCATGGACCGCAAGGCAAAAATTATCCGCAGTATGGCACAATTTCTCAAACCTCTTGGCATGGACCTTTTTCTATGCTGTGAGAAAGAACTGATGGACGCAGCCGGATTACAGGCATATGCATCCCCTAACGCCTGCATCAACGGGCACCTCTACAAATCCTTGTTCGGCGGAAAACCGGAAACCCGCAAAGATTATGGACAACGGCATAAAAAGGGCTGTCAATGCACAAGATCCTTTGACATTGGCTCTTATGAAGACCATCCTTGTTTCCACAACTGCCTTTTCTGCTATGCCAGGACGGGCCTTGACATCACAAAACCGGCCATGGGCTGACCCAATCCAAATAAAACAAAATATGAAAATAAAAGACTTAGAGATTAACGGCATCACCTTTCTGGCGCCCTTGGCCGGGATTACCAATCTGCCCTTCAGGCAACTGGTAAAGGCGTGTGGGTGCGCAGTAGTATGCTCGGAGATGATCAGTGCCAAGGGCATCTTTTACAATGCCGAGAAAACCATGACCCTGCTTAAGTCACAAGAAGATGAGCGACCGTTGTCTGTACAGATTTTCGGTTCAGATCCGGTGTCCATGGGACAGGCTGCAGCGTTTATCAATGATCTTGGCACAGCGGATATCATTGACATCAATTTGGGGTGCAGTGTCAGAAAAGTGGTCAAACAAGGGGCCGGTGTTGCGCTAATGAAGGATCCGGCACTTGCCCGAAAAATTTTAAAGGCTGTCAGGGATGCCACATCCCTTCCCTTTACCATAAAAATACGCAGCGGGTGGGATGCCTCCGGGGATCAGGCCGTGAATCTGGCAAAGATCGCCGAAGACCATGGCGTCGACGCCATCGCCTTTCATCCGAGAACAGCTGCTCAGGGATTCAGGGGAAAAGCGGACTGGCAGCTGATTGCACGACTTAAACAGGCCATCCGTATTCCCGTGATCGGAAACGGGGATATTATTACCCCCCAGGACGCAGGAAAAATGCTTTCCCAGACCGGTTGTGACGCCGTCATGGTGGGAAGAGCAGCCATGGCCAATCCGTTCATCCTTTCACAGATCGAACAGTATGTGACCCATGGCACATTCACCCGTCCTGAGCCTTGGGCCATCTTCAGAAAAATGGAAGCGCTGACCCATGGGTATGTATCCTATTTCGGGGAAATCACGGCATGCAGGATGCTTCGGGGGCGGCTTGCATGGTTTATCCGGGGATTTCCCGGTGCCGCTGCGTTCCGCCGGGAATTATCCACCCTTGCAAGCAGTGCCCATGCCCTTGAGATGATCCGGGATTTTGAGGCAGGCCTCAAGGCTTAAGAGCCTGTTTAAAAATTGATAAATCGGCTGCAGTCTCATGAGATTCCGCTTCGACCCCTTAATTTTTAAACAGGCTCTAAGGCCACCTCTAATAATTGCTTTTTAACTATGGTTTTTTCGTTGCAACAAAGCCTCAATCCTCCAAATATTCAATATATTCATACTGTTAAGATTTTATTGTGCCTCAAGCTCAAACCAAAATTCTAATTATTAGAGGTGCCCTTGATATATTCGGCAGATCCCACGGACGAAATTCCGCCGCGCGGAGTGAATTCGCCTGTCACTTTCATGTAAAGGGGATTTATCACAGAGACCAGATCGTCCAGAATTTTATTCACCACATGCTCATAAAACATTCCGACGTTCCTGTACTGCATCAGATAATATTTCAGTGATTTCAACTCCACCAGATGGGCAGCCGGCCGATACTCAATAATGATGGTCCCGTTATCGGGCAACCCTGTCATGGGGCAGACCGAAGTGTATTCGGGCTGGGTGATTTTAATATCAATGCTGCGTTTGGACTTATATGCATATTCAATGGGTTCCAGCAGATCCGATGTAATAACATCAGCCGTATCCACTGTAAAGGGGGGGGCGTAGTGCTTGTTTTTCATTTACAATCTTTCTTTATATTTTTTCACAATTCTTTACAATTTTTACCCGAAAATTATCTCCTAACGGGTTGCCAATCCTTCTGAAATTATGGTAACATACACCATGGAAGTATTCAATATGCTTTGAAACAGACTGCTGGCGGCAAGCTTGCTTTTGATAAACATTTGATAGAGAATATCCGGTTGTACAATATTAGTAAGTTGTTAAAAATTTTCTTGACAAGCGGCTTGAAAAATTAGATAAAGGCGCCTGCGATCTGTCTAAAGAAAAATTGTGTTATTAAATCCTTATTATTGCACGCATTTGTTGATTAAGGAAGACTAAGGCAACTCCCAAGCCGATAAGATTTTATACATGCGGCATAAGGAGAATAAGGAGAATTAAGGAGAATCAAAGAGAAAGAGGTTATTATATGAACGATTTTTTACAGAGCCTTCGTAACGGCCAGGCCGAAAAGCCGAGAACACCTAAAACAAGAAAGAATTTTGACAATTCGTACTATTCAAACACATCCAGGTTCAATTCATATGGGGGAAGCGGCTATCCCAGTAACAACAGATCCCCGCAAATGAAACGCCCCATGTCTTCAGGAATGCCCCAGGCACCCGGTAACCAGATGCCTGAAGATCCCAATACCGTTCTTTTAGCGGATGTCTTGGATAATTTAGGCACTCAGGTTGATATTCTGATTAAAAACCAGGAATATATGATTACGATTCAGGAAAGAACTGCGGACCTTCTCCAGCGCCAGGCTGACGCCATTGAGATCATCATGGACCGTCTGAATCTTTCCCAGGACCAGGAGATGGATATCGCCCCGACGTTTGAGCATCATTACGTATCGTCCCAGGCCCCGGATGAAGAAGAAATTGACGGCACTGTGGAAGATCTGCTCAAAGCGGAAATGGCCGAGGAAGAACGCCGGAAAGCAACAACCCAAAACACCAACCAAAACACCAATCAAGACACCAATATTGTAAAAAAACGCAGAAAGATTGTTGCATCACCCTCTCCGGCAGAATCATCATCCGGGGAAACCGTGGAACTGATGTCCAGAGAAGAGATCATGGATATCATCAACTCCATGCGGGAACAAGGTGCCACCTATGATCAGGTTGCCAAGCAGCTCATAGATCTTGGACAGCCAACCTTTTCCGGCCGTGGCGAATGGCATGCCCAGACCATCCACAGGCTGTGCAGCAACAAATAGCAACTGCCATTAAAAATAACAAAGATATAAAAACCGGCCGGATTTATTCCGGCCGATTATTTTTATCACTCGATCATCAAGTTTTTAGGAAATTTGTTCAAATTCAAGGCGGAAACAATTTTTAACCGGATGAATATACAACATATTTTGAGGATTAAAAATTTTTTCCAACGCCGAAGTTGGGCAAATTAACAAAAACTTGATCATCGAGTATCAGCCCGTAGCCGTTCTATATATTCATCCCACTCCGCCGGCAACATGCGTTGTTTTTGAGTATTACACGCCTTGCAGCATGGCACCAGGTTAAATTTCTCAGAGCGCCCTCCCCGGGAAAGGGGAATCACATGATCCATGGTCAGTTCTTTGGGGGAGAATTTTTCTCCACAATAGTGACATATCCCGGACGATCGTTTTCGCTTCCACCACTGACTGGCCCGAAGCTGCCTGGCCTTGGCCCGTTCCTTTTTCAGTGCAGCATCGTCGGGAAAAGAAAAGAATTGTATGTCTCTCATATCGTCTGTATTTAATACTTAATATCTGCGTGGAAATCCTGTGTTTGGACGAAAAGCTGCCCAGATGCAAATTTTTCTGCAACGCAGCAGATGGGTGACTTTCCGTTCAAACACTTTAATATCCAAACTCACTGAGGTGTCTTTTATTGGAAACCCAGTCCCGGGTCACCTTGACAAACAGCTTAAGCAGCACCTTGCTGCCCAGCATCTGTTCAATATCTTTCCGGGCGTTTGATCCGATACGCTTGAGCATGCTCCCGTTTTTCCCAATGACAATGCCCTTTTGGGAATCACGCACCAGATGGATGCTGGCATGAATTACGATCAGCTTTTTTTCCACCTCAAAGGCATCCACAGTAACAGCGGATGAATAGGGGATCTCCATACCGGTGAGCCTGAACACTTTTTCCCGGATAATTTCGCTGACCATATATTTTTCGGAAACATCGGTGAAGGTCTCCTCGGGATAGAGGGGCGGTCCCTGGGGCAGCCGGGATTCCACTTCATCAAGAAGCAGATCCACCTGGATATTTTTTCTGGCAGAGACAGGTACAATGGTTTCAAACGCGTACATATGCCTGAACATCTCCACCTGCTCATACACAGCAGCTTTTTTGGCCAGATCAATTTTGTTCAGCGCCAGAATCACAGGCTTGCGCACGGTTTCAAACCGCTTTACGATTATTTTTTCCGACACATAGTTCCGGGATGCCGCATCCACCATAAAAAGAATCAAATCCACATCGCCCATGGCCTGGACCGCCTGGTCCACGATTCGCTGATTAAGCAGGGTTGTGCTTTTATGAATTCCCGGCGTATCCAGAAACACGATCTGGGAATGAGGACGATTTACAACGCCAAGTATCCGGTCCCGGGTGGTCTGGGGTTTTTTGGATGTAATTGAGATTTTCTGACCCAGAACCTGATTGAGCAGGGTGGATTTGCCGGCATTGGGCGCGCCGATAATACCCACAAACCCCGAACGGGAGATTTTAGACATCTATTCTTCCTCCTGATACCAGTCAATAAGGTTGTGGATTTCATCCCATATGGTCTGGCGACCCTGGCGGGTTTTAGCCGAAAAAAGAACGATCCCGTTCCGGTCCCGGTTAAACGCTGTACAGGCTGCATCCAACTGCTTTAACTGTTTGGTTTTTGATAATTTATCCGCCTTTGTCAACACTAGAAGACAGGGCATCTGCTTTGTTTCAAGCCAGCGGACCATATCAAGTTCCTCTTTGCCGGGGTCCCTGCGGATATCCATGAGCAGGATCAGCCCCAACAGATTTTTGCGCGTCCCCACATAGGTTTCCACCATGGGCTGCCATTGTGCCCTGATTTTTTTGGACACCTTGGCATATCCGTATCCGGGAAGGTCCACCAGGGACAGCTCCCCCTGAGGCACATCTCCATTGACCAGAAAAAAATTAATCAGCTGGGTGCATCCGGGCCGGGAACTTGTTTTGACCATATTCTTGCGGCTGATCAAGGTATTGATTAAAGAAGATTTTCCCACATTGGATCTGCCCGCAAACGCGACTTCCGGGAAATCGTATTCCGGATAATGGGCGGGATTTACCGCACTTTTTATAAATTCAACGGCACGGATTTTCATGCATACCTTTCCAAATAATCTTCCAGGCGGTCCATTCCGATTTTAAGATTGTCCAGAGAATTGGCATAGGAGAACCGCAAATACCCTTCACCATTGGCGCCAAAATCAATGCCCGGGGTAACCCCGATGTGTGCCTTTTCCAGGATATCAAATGCCAGGGCATAGGAATCGGTGGAGATATGTTTGAAATTCACGAAAACATAGAAAGCCCCGGTGGGTTCCACCATAATTGAAAGCCCCATCTCTTTAAGGCGCCTGATCATAAATTTCCTGCGCTCATTATATGTATCGCGCATGGCTTGGGTTTCCTTATCAGCACCGGTCAGTGCAACAGCGCCTGCCAGCTGGGTAATGGAATTGGCACAGATAAAGAAATTTTGCTGCAGCACCTGAAGGGCCCGGACAAATTTTGGGGGCGCAATCAGGTAGCCGAGACGAAGCCCTGTCATGGCAAACAGTTTTGAAAAACCGTTGAGGACAAATGCCTGGTCGGTAAACTCCAAAATGGAGTGGTCTTTCCCTTCATATGTCAGACCATGGTAAATTTCATCGGAAACAATATACAGACCATGTTCTTTGGCCACTTCAACAATTTCCTTCATCCGGGCCTCGGGGATGACGGTTCCCGTGGGATTGGACGGGGAATTGATAAAAATAGCCTTGGTTTTGGGTGTAATTTTTTCCCTGATGGCTTCGGGCGTATATATAAAACCGTTTTGCTCATGCACCTTGACAAAAACAGGTTCCCCCTGGACATACCGGATGAAATTGGCATAGCAGGCATAATGAGGATCTGAAACGATGACCTCATCACCGGGATTCAGCAGTGCGCTGAACACCAGAAGCATGGCAGGAGATGTTCCGTTGGTTACAAGGATCTGGCCGGGGTCCACAGTTGTGCCGTAGGTGCGTTTGTGATAATCACTAATGGCCCGGCGCAGGCGAAGGTCTCCTAAGCTGTTGGTATAACAGGTTTCGTTCTGCTCTAAGGCCTCAACACAGACCCGGTTGACGCATTCAGGCACATTAAAGTCCGGCTCACCGATCTCCATGTGAATCACGTCAATACCCCGGGCTTCCATTTTATGGATTTTTTCCATCACGTCCATGGCAATGAACGGTTTCATCTGTTCACATCGTTTGGCCACACTCATTTTCAAATCACCTTGTTCAATGCGCATTCAATGATACCTTCGGCCCCTGCTTTCAACAGTCGGGGCACCAGATCCCTGACCACACTGTTTTCGACCACGGTCTCTACGGAGAACCAGTCGGACTGGTAAAGGGAGGCTACGGTGGGTGCGTTCAGACTTGGCAGAATGTCAACCACAGCAGGCAACTTTGATTCAGGCACATTCATTTTAAGCATCACAAGCTTCTCGGCCACAAGGGCAGCCTGGAGCAACATGGCAATCTGCTCAATTTTTTCCCGTTTCACCGGATCCTGCCAGGCTGTCTTATTGGCAATGAGCTGGGTATTGGTTTTCATGATCTCGTGGATGACTTTTAAATTATGCGCCCGGATCGTGCTTTCGGTCTCTGTGATCTCCACAATGGCATCAGCCAGGCCGGATACGATTTTGGCTTCCGTGGCTCCCCAGGAAAATTTTACATTCACATTAATGTTACGGGATTCAAAAAAACGTTTTGTAAATTTCAAAAGTTCGGTGGAAATGGTTTTGCCTTCCAGGTCCTCAAGGGTGTTCATCTCGGAATCACCGGCCACGGCAACCACCCACCGGGCCGGACGGGCGGAAACCTTTGAATAAACAAGATCAGCCACCACATGGACATCAGATTCATGCTCCGCCACCCAGTCAAGACCGGTCAGGCCTGCATCAATAACGCCGGATTCCACATTGATGGACATTTCCTGGGCCCGGCACAGGGCGCATTCAATGGTGTCATCATCAATGTCCGGGAAATAGCTTCTGCCTTCCACGTTTATTTTCCATCCCGAACGCCTGAACAGGTTGACGGTCGCATTCTGCAGGCTTCCTTTGGGAATGCCCAGCTTTAACTTCTTATCCATTATTTATATACCTTTTCCGGGTCAAAGACCCGCTGTTCAACTATTTTTAATTCACCGTTTTCAACAACTTTGTGAAAACAGCTTTTATACCCTTTGTGACAGGCTGCACCGCCCACCTGGGTCACCTTGAGAAGCACGGTGTCATTGTCACAGTCCACCCGGATCTCCCTGACTTTTTGAACGTGTCCCGAGGTTTCTCCCTTTTTCCATAATTTTTTTCTGGACCGACTGTAATATACGGCATTGCCGCAGGCAAGTGTTTCTTCAAAGGACTCTTGGTTCATATAAGCCAGCATCAGCACCTCACCTGTATCCGCATCCTGGGCAATGGCGGGGATCAGCCCGCCGGTTTTGTCAAAATCAAGTTCCGGCATGACTCTTTTGTCTTCCTTATAATTTTGATTATTCGATAAATTGAAGGCGGCAAAAGCCGCTCGAAGCCGGGTCATTAAGGGGCCCCAATCATTTAGAAGCACCTTAATACTTTACATATTTTATCCGGCCGACCATATCAAAACCTAAATAATTAATGGTTTGAGCACAAAATGTCAATTTATATATTCGTTTTTGGACGGCTCAGGCACAATTTATTAAAGAATCTGGGATAATTACAGAATCAAAGATGGTCAGAGAAAAAATTTTGGTCAAAAATCAAGTGTTGCCCCTTTCGAACCCGTTCCCGCAAAAGGCCCAGTTTTTTGTCCAGATCAGCCAGACAGGCAGCACTTTTTTTCTCCGCCGCTAAGGTTTTGACCACATCGGCAATACCGCCGTTTTTTATCACAATGCGCCGGTCGCAGGATAGGGCAAGCAATGGATCATGAGTGGCAATCAGAACAATTTTTTCCTTGTTGAGCAGCAGGGAAACCGCTTTGACACGGTCTATGCCTGCATTTTCAATCTCATCAATCAACACCACGGGGGACGCACTCAGATAGGCCACATCGGCGATCATCAGGGCCCGGGACTGACCGCCGGAAAGGGACGTAATGGCCGTGTCCAGGAAAAAAGGTTCGCCTGCAAGCATTACGGCAGACTGGTAGATCCGCTCGATTTTTCCAGGAATATTATCAATCAGGCGGCTTTCGGCATGCATCTGCAAGAATGCCTCCACGGTTAAATCCATGACAAAATTCATGTTCTGGGAAAGCTGGGCCACCAGCCTGAACTCGCCGGAAAAACGCGACTGTGCATCCAGCGTTTTTCCGTCCGGCAGCACTTTTCGACCCGAAGGGGTATCCCCCTGGGCCAGACACTCAATATCGGAGAGAAGCTGGCTTTTGCCGGAACCGGTGGGACCCACCACGCTGACCACCTCACCGGGGAAAAGGGTGATACCCATAGCTTCCGGGCACCCGTTTTTATCAAATCCGGCCCCAATGACCAGGTGATCCATACTGCCATGAATTTTGTGCCGGCACTGCTCCATCGTTGCAATAAATTCCAGAACCTGGGCGGACAGGGATTCATGGTCCAGACCGAATTGGGACAAATGGTCCAGGGACAGGCTTTCAATGAGCATGGCCGGCGTTTTTTGCCCCGGACAAGGATCAATTTCAAGAGCACTGAAAAAATCCTTCAGATATGGATATTTTTCCATCAACGTATCAAGCCCAAGATTCAAAAGGTCTGTGTCCGTGCTACTTTTTGTGTTCACTTTTCCCATCATGTAAAATCCATGGTTTTGACATTGCCGATCTGACTGTCAGGACCGATTTTGGTTTCACCCAGGCAATAGGAACACAAGGCTGCCGGCATGGTAAAACGAAGGCGCATGCCGTTTAATGACGCAACGGCAGGCGCTGTTTTAAAATGACCGGCAGCCAGAAGAGCACCCTGGCCCGTCAACCCATTGACCGGCAGTACCGCAGCCTTTGCATTGGCCTGACGGACACGAAAGGCAAAGACTTCCCGTTCAGCCTGGGATACAATATCCCCCTTGGTGAGCACCACAAGATCGGCATTTTTCAGCATGGGACCGATTTTCCTGGGTGTATGCACACCGCTTAAATGATCAATGACACATACGGCCAGAACCCCTTTAATATGAGGAGAACACCGGTTACAAAGTCCTGCACTTTCACTGATCAGCAGGTCAAAACCTTGGTCTATAGCCCATTGCACGCAGGCTTCAATATTGGCAATAAAAAAATGATCCGGGCACAGTCCCCCGGCAAGCCCTTTTTTCACTGGTAAGCCCGCACACTCATATCTTTTATGATCGTCTCCGGTGAGACAGTCAAACTTGATGATACCAATACGAAGCCCTTGTTCCAAAAGCACTGCTGCCGTATGCAGGATCAAAGAGGTTTTTCCGCTTGACGGCGGTCCTGCCACCGTCACCAGCCTGATGGACGAATCTGATTTTTTCAACTGGTTCATGGAAAATCAAGGTACCAGAGGCATGAAAATTTTATCAATCTCAACATTTAAGGCAGGTAAATCGTTCTGCCTTAAAAAATCCCACCCCAACCATTTTAGCGGTTTTGTCTGGACATCTGCGGCCACATCTGCATGGGGCACGGGAAATCCGGCTCCCGCAAGGATCTGTGCAAGTTGACGGCCCACAAGATAATCAAGAACCGGTTTAAGTTCTTCTTTCTTTTCAGGTTTGACCTGAAGAATGACCGGGCTTGCCAGGGCCCCGTCATCCGGCCATATCAGTTTAATCCTCTCCTGGTGCCGGATGCGGTCCGCAAAAAAAGCCGGCATGACATACAATGCGCCCGGGCCATTATTGTCTATCCGGTTGACCATCTGTGCCGGATGAAGTCCTTCAAGCACATTGCCGGCCAATGCCTCTAACCCCTGATTGCCAAAAGCCTTGAACGTGGGCAGCAGAACCGCATGGCAATAAAAACCGTCTCCCCCCCTGATGATCAGACTTTTTTCCCAAACAGGCGCAAGGAGATCTTCCCAGGTGCGTGGCAGGTCTCTATTTTCCAACTTATCAAGGTTGGCAACCACCACCAAAGGATTTACACACAAAATGGTATATTCGTTTTTGGAATCTAAAATCTGCGCATCTGAAAAATTCGGGCCGGCAGGCAATGCACCATAACCTGCGAAATGTCCCGGAGCCACAAAACGATCATAAAACCGCCGGCCTAAAAAAACATTAAAATCAGCAGATACGATAATATCGGGGAGTTCATCCTTGGATTCAATAGTATCAACATAGGAATAGTAAGATAATTCCTGGTTTACATTCCCTTCAACCGCCGATTGAATGCCAAGCCCCTCTTTGGTCTGAAGCTCGTTTAAAAATAGGGAAAAAGCCCGACTAAACGGCATTTTCAAGCCACAGGGCATAAGCGCCAGAAAACTCAAGTCTTTCTGAGCCGCCATCGAGGCCAGTCCGGGGGTGTCAATTACAGGGTCCCGGGCGATGGCACCCTCAAGCATCTCAATGAAAGCCTCAATGTTGATAAATCGACTTTTTAACGCTGTGCCCAGGGTTAAAAACGGTGCCAGCACCCGCATGGCATCGTCACTGACCAGGGCGCCCAGGCCATTTGCCGCAAAAACCGACCGGGTCTGGGGAAAACGCTGGATTATTTCATATATTTTCAAGTCGGCATGAATGTTTGTCGGCATATTATCCGGGGCTCCTTTACTATTCTCCTGATTATCGGGGATACTTCCCGTAAATTATATCAGCAATTCTAATGCCAGACGGAGCAAAAACAGCCATCACAAAACAAATCAGATAATAAAACTTTTAAAAGAAGGTCTGGCTAACCCACACAGATCTTTAAATTTTCGTTGGGGGCTGAACCACGGTAAAAAACCAGGTCAACCCATGGTTGTTATAAAAATTTTCCATTTCCTACGGATCAGGAAATGCCCATGATTACAACATTGTCATATAACGCAGAATAAAATCCAACAGCTTTTAAAATAAACACAAATTTGTAATTTGACAACCATAGTACATACAAACCGCATTCTTTATAAGCCACATTAAAAAGGCTTCACTCAGGGTCTCACACGCTTGTGTAACATAACCCAAATGCATTGCCTGACAAGGCGTTTCAGACAGAGTAACCGGCCTTGCTATTGCCATCTTAAGTCTAATCTGATAAAAGCTTATATTTTATCAAAATAGAATACTATTTCGGACCCTTATGACAAAACAACAAAGCCGCACACAGATCCTGAAGAAACGAAGCAAGAAAAAAGAAAAAAGCATATGGCTTTCCCTTTTCATGTGGCTGTTTATCCTGTTATTCCTTGCCGTTATTGCCGGATTTGCAGCCATTACCGCCGGGTTTTTCTATCTGAGCCAGGATCTTCCCCAGATCAATACGCTCAATGATTATCGCCCGGCAATTGTGACCAATGTATTTTCCGATGACGGCAGAAAAATCGGCGAGTTTTACAAAGAGCGCAGAATCGTCATTCCCTTGTCCGACATGCCTGCCAATTTGATCAATGCTTTTGTGGCGGCCGAAGACTCCCGGTTCCGGGAACATCCCGGCATTGATATAAAATCCATTATCAGGGCGTTTATAAAAAATTTTAAGGCCGGCACCATTGTCCAGGGCGGTTCCACCATCACCCAGCAGGTGACCAAATCGTTTCTGCTTACCCCTGAGAGAACTTATGAGCGCAAGCTTAAAGAGGCGATTCTCGCCTACAAAATTGAAAAAAAACTTTCCAAAGATGACATACTCTTCCTTTATTTGAACCAGATCTACCTGGGACACGGCGCTTACGGTGTTGAAGCGGCTTCTGAAAATTATTTTGGAAAACATGTCAAGGACCTGACCCTGGGTGAATGTGCCATGCTGGCAGGTCTGCCCCAGGCACCCAGCCGGTACAGTCCATTTCATCATCCTGAATTGGCCAGGCAGCGCCAGGTTTATACCCTGAATCGCATGAAGGAAGAAGGCATGATCTCCAACCTGGAGGCCACCGAAGCCATGGGTGCCAAACTGGATATCAAGCCCCGGAAAAACTGGTTCATCGAACGGGTTCCTTGTTACACTGAACATGTCAGACGGTATGTTGAAAAAAAATACGGCAAGGAGATGCTTTACACCCAGGGGTTGAGCATTCATACTGCAGTAAACATTGAACTGCAGAAAATAGCCCGGGCCGCAGTCAATCAAGGCCTGTCAGACTTAGATCAACGCTGCGGATACCGCGGCCCTGTAAAAAATATACCAGCGCTTCAGGTGGCGGATTTCAGTCGCACCATTGCCGGAGAACTGAACGGCAGCCGCCCGGTGAAAGGAGAGATTTACAAAGGGGTCGTCCTGAAAGTGGACGATCACAACAAGATTACCCATGTAAGGGTTGGCAATATAACCGGCATCATCCGGTTAGCCACCATGACATGGGCCAGAAAGCCAAACCCTAAAATATCCTACAAATATGCCAGGATCAAAAAACCCTCCCAGGCCTTAAAAACCGGGGATGTCATCTATATGAAAGCCCTTGAGGAAATGACAGGGGAAAAGGAATATGAATTTACCTTGTACCAGGAACCCATTGCCCAGTCTGCACTTCTGAGCATTGAAGCTGAAACCGGATATGTTAAAACCATGATCGGCGGAAGAGATTTCAAGGACTCCCAGTTCAACCGGGCTTTTCAGTCAAGACGCCAGCCCGGTTCCGCGTTCAAGCCCATCCTGTACGCGGCAGCCCTTGACAAGGGCTATACCCCGGCGACTATTATCATTGACTCTCCTGTGGTATTTGAGGACAAGCTGAATGACAGGGTGTGGAAACCCAACAACTATGCACATAAATTCTACGGTCCCACGTTGCTTCGCCAGGCTTTGATCAAATCCAGAAACATTGTCACCATCAAAATCCTCCAGGATATCGGCATAGATTATCTCATCGGTTATGCAAGAAAGCTTGGGATCACCTCGCCCTTCCCCCGGGATCTGTCCATAGCCCTTGGGTCTTCAGGGGTTTCTTTGTTTGAATTGACCAAGGCGTATTCAGTATTTTCCAACCTGGGCTACCTGATTGAGCCGGTATTTATCACTGAAATTTATGACCGGGACAATACGCTTCTGGAATCTCCCAAACTGATCCGTAAAAAGGTCATTGATATGGGCACGGCCTATCTCATGACAAATTTGCTTGAAGGCGTGGTACAGACCGGCACCGGCCAGAGGGTTAAGGCCCTGAACCGACCTGCGGCAGGTAAAACAGGCACCACCAATGACCTGCACGATGCCTGGTTTATGGGATTTACCCCCAGGTACACCACCGGGGTATGGGTGGGGCTTGACCAAGGTGCTCCCATCGGCAGGGGAGAAACAGGTTCCCGGACCGCAAGCCCCATCTGGCTGGATTACATGCAGCATGCCCTGGAAGGTAAATCCGTTCGGGAATTCACAGTGCCCGAAGGTATCATCCGCGTTAAAATAGATGCCGAAACCGGTCTTCTGCCCATTGCCCAAAGCAAAAATACCATTTTTGAATGTTTTAAGGAAGGCATGGAGCCGACGCAATATACCCCAAGCCCGGATGAGGTGTTGAGCACAGAAGAGTTGTTCAAGGAAGGTTTTTAGAAAGGCTCATGTTGCGTTTCAGGGTCTTTTTATGGACTGATCAGCTTAACTATTTGAAATATATGACAAAATAGCCTTGGCCTTGTAATATAAAAAATTTAAATATTATTAATTATTTCAAATACATAGCGTTTGTATCAAAAACAAGACCCCGAAACGCAACATGAGCCAAAAAATTTTATATGAAACTCAAAATAACTTATTGAATTACTTTCATGTGTCGTTGTGGGTTGGACCTGGGTGTTGATAGACCAGGTCAGCCCATGGCTGTTATTAGGAGCATTTTATTGGAATTTGATGACAGGCACTGGAGGATAGAAAATAGCAATGATCCAAGATCCTATTTTCGGACAGTTTATTAATTTTGGTTTAGCTGCCCTGGTTGGTTTTGCTCTAGGCTTAGAGCGTGATATGGCCGGCTCTAAAAATCCTCATGCCGGCACACGTGATTTCATCCTGATTACTTTGATTGGAGCCGTTTCAGGCTATTTAAGCCAGTATTTTCAAAGTCCATGGATCATTGTGGCCGGATTTATGGGCGCATTGTCTTTTCTATTAAGCGGCTACTGGATTGATCGGAAACACGATACGGGTATCACAACAGAAGTTGCTATGATACTGACTTTTTTCTTGGGAGTTTTGATCATTATAGGTTTTAAGGAAATGGCGATTTACATCGCAATCGTAATCCTGGTCATTCTTTCACAGAAAAAGGCAATACAATCTTTCACAAACAAAATACAACGATTTGAATTACAGGCTGCAATAAAATTTTTAGTGATAACATTTATCATTCTTCCTGTTTTCCCGAATCAACCATTATCTGATTACATGAAAACCACATTTGGTACGGTTCAAACCTATGACGAGAGCAGCAAAAAGCTCTCTATACAGATGGATTATATACCATCACTCCAGTCTGGAGATGTTGTAATTCTGTATAACAGCTCTGGAGAGCAACTCGGACCTTATACGGTAGAAACCCGCAAGAAAAAAGTTGTACATGGTATATTTCAAAAAAATGTTGAAAATAAACCTGTTAAGGGGGATGTGCTTGAAAAAAACATAGATATCATCTGGCTCTACAATATCCTTAAAGCCCTAAATCCCTATAAGATATGGTTAATTGTTATCCTGGTGTCATTTATTAGTTTAGTGGGGTATGTCGCCGTCAAGATACTTGGACCTGGTGCGGGTATTGGCCTTACAGGGTTCGTTGGTGGCTTGGCTTCCTCAACAGTCACAACGGTTTCTTTTGCAAAAAGAAGCATAGAGTCTCCGGCGTTTAACAGGAATTTTGCTGTCGCTATTCTGCTTGCATCCGCAATAATGTTTCCAAGATTGCTGCTCGAAATTGCGATTGTGAATCAAGAAATGCTGAAGAATATAGCCCTGCCTATAGTAATTATGGGAATAACGGGAATAATCCTGGCACTTTATTTTTCGTTGAAAAATAATAAGGAAAACCCAGAGAACATTACATCAATGCAGTTGGAGAATCCCTTCTGCCTGAAATCTGCCATTACATTTGGAGCAATCTTCAGCACAATATTGGTCCTGACCAGACTGGCGACAGTTTACCTTGGGGATCAGTGGTTACCAGTTGTCTCTATCGTTAGTGGGCTGGTTGACGTTGATGCCATAGCATTTTCATTAAGTGACGCTCAGAAAGCAGGAATCATTTCATTGGATTGTGCCGGCTTAAATCTCGTGATCGGTGCTATCTCAAATACACTGGTCAAACTTTTTTATGTATTCACTCTTGGAGACCGCAGGCTTTTTCGCCAGTTAGCCATATCATTTATAATAGTCTGTCTTTCAGGTATTATCAGTGTGGCTTTTTATTATGATTAGTTAAAAGCAATCTGATATTTGACTCAAAATCAAAGCGGAGGATGTCCGTGAAACAGAATATAGTGATGATTCATGGAATGTGGGGAGGGGGATGGTATTGGGAAAAATACAAAAATTTTTTCACTGAAAAAGGATATAAATGTCACACACCCTATCTTCGTTACCACAATGTCGATCCAAAAGCCGGACCTGCCCCCCGGCTTGGAACGACCAGTCTGATGCATTATGCGCAGGATATTGAAGATTACATTAAAGAAAAGGCATTAAATACAAGACCGATCATAATGGGCCACTCCATGGGGGGCCTGCTGGCGCAAATACTTGGCGCCCGGGGAGTAGCGTCTGCGATTGTACTTTTAACTCCTGCCGCTCCCGCCGGCATTTTTTCATTGAATTTTTCGGTTATAAAAACGTTTTGGCCGGTGTTATTTAAATGGGGCTTCTGGAAAAAACCGCATTCCTTGCCGTTTAAAAATTCCGTGTATGGAATGATGCACCTTATGAGCGAAAATGACCAGCAAAAGCATTACGGCCAGTGCGTGCACGAATCTGGAAAGGCTGCCACAGAAATCGCGTTTTGGCAGCAAGCTGCCCGTGTAGACGAATCCAAGGTAAAATGCCCTGTCCTTGTGGTGGCTGGTAAGGAAGACCGCATGACACCAGCGCCGGCAGTGAAAAAGGTAGCCCAAAAATATGGTGCGTTTCCAAAGAATTACAAGTGCTTTGATAAACACGCCCATATGGTGGTTTGTGAGCCTGGGTGGGAGGATGTTGCCGGGTTTGTTCGGGAGTGGTTAAAAGACACACAACCCAAAACTGACGGAATATAGACGCCCAATCGGAAGAGGTCTTCTTTTCGTTTTATGGCCGCCCTGGGAATGCTTATCTGTAGAACCGCCCGATCTGAACCCGCCTACCGGGTGATTTTAGATCCCCCGGCTACCCGCTTCGATTTATTTTTTTTCAGGCAGAAGATTTTGTTCCTTTATAACCT
>JAQYWJ010000203.1:0-1701 GCA_030145005.1 Desulfobacter sp.
AGACCAATGGGAATTCTTTTAATATTTTTGCAGGATATTCCCCGCCGTCTTTCAGCTAGAAGGTCTCCAATGATGGATGGGGGACCCATTTTGACCCTTAAATCACTGATAATTGAGATCAGTTCATTATCCGTCATATCTGTTTCAATACATAGGTAAACCGGATAGTCTTTTTCAATCCATTCCAGATCAAGGGGGCATACCCTTGTATTTTTACGCAATTCAAAATCCCTTTGGGCAAATTCCGGGACTACCCCACCTTCCAGAAGACGCCAGATCAATTCAAATAACCGGGACATGGTCTGAGTTAGATGGTTATGCCTGTATTCAGGTACATCAAGGGGCATTTTCGTAGTCAAAACACAAAGCCCTCCTGCAAGCCGTACCAGTTCAAGATATATTTGAAGCGGGTGGGTTTCATCCATGGCTGCCAACTGCTTGAGCACGAGGCCAAAACTTGCGGTAATCTGGCAGCGCATGAGAGCAGTCAGGGCTTTGGCCGGATCCGCCAGCATCATCCGGTGTTTTTCCGTTAATTCCTGGCGGATGTACATGGCCTGGTTATTTAAATGGACCACCAGGTTTGTCAATTTTTCCCGGAATCCAGGCGCTGCATTCAGGTTGAGAAGCGGTGGAATATAATCCGGATTTACGGTCGGCAAGTCTGTTTGGGGCGACAGAATGATTTCAGTGAGTTGAATACTCTCAAATTCTTCTCCCGGGGCTTCTCCAAAAAAAAGCCTGACATTCCAAAGACGAATTTGAACGGCCTGTTCATTTTCGCCGATGGAATCGTCTTCGATTTCAATTTCTCTGATAACACAAGGTTTTACCGTCCCTGTATTTTCTTCTCCAAACTTATGTACAGCAGGCAGGTGGTCTTCTTTTTTTCGGATAGCCCCCCAAACCGGTAAAGCCGTATTGCTTTGTTCAAAATGCGCTTTAAAGGATTTTTCCGGAGAAACGGCATTGCCGGGAATCTCGACCCATGTGCCGTCAGGTGTTCTAAAACAGGCCCGGTGAATTTTAAGCCTAAATCCCTCCAATGCGTTTTTGTCTACGGAAATGGATACAACTCCCCAATTGTTGGGGACGGTCATACTTTGATTGATCAGTCTTGTATTTGCAGCTTTCTCCGAGGCTTGAAAATGATGCGGCTGGATAAACATCCCCTCATGCCAGTTTACTGAGGCTGAATCATAAATCATTGTTTCAGCTCCAAATTTTTGTCCTTTATCAGGATTTCATACTGGTTGTCTTCCTTTGGACAATCCAAGAGCAACTGCTGGGCGTCTCGATTCATTGCATTTTCAAAGTCCGCATAGACAAGAATTTTCGTGATATCTTTTAGAACTATTTTTTTTGTCCTTTCCCCGCCACCTGATATCGCCAAAGGATAAATCTCATCATCAAGAAGCGTATCTCTAAATTGGCTTCCAAACCAGGCTTCCGGGCCGATCTGAACGATTTTTTTCATCACCGGAGCCGGGGTGACAATAATATCAACCGGTAACAGCACCTGATCATTGATTACGGAATCCGCCTTAAAATGGAGGGTTAAGGTCCGAAGTTCAGGCTGTCCGATTTTTTTGAACCCACAGGATGAGATCACTAGGGCCGACAGAATACAGATCAATAATTTGAATTTCCAATTGTTCATTTGCCTTTTCTCCTCAAAAAATTACTTTATCTTTTATGGCG
>JAQYWJ010000203.1:1801-4260 GCA_030145005.1 Desulfobacter sp.
GCTGTATGACTGCGTTGTTCAGTTAAAACCGCCTCGATAAATTCCAGCGTATTGATTTTTTTTGTATTGCTGTTGCTGGCAATATCAAAAACAGACCATATTCGAGGTGGTGTAATAAATTGGTCTTTATTAAGAAACCGATACTTTGGTGTCACTTCGCGTCCTGTCCACCGCGATATCTCTTTTTTAAATTCAACACTGCTTAATTTTTTTATTCCATCATACCGGTTCAGATTTTTGTGCCCACGAAATTCAGAATGCTGAAATATATTTGAAAGCGTCAAATAGTTATTTTGTTGTTGTCGAAGTTTTTTCAAAATACCTGCTAAAAAATCACTGAACCGGTAAATTTCCAATGGATCATTAAAAAATGTCTCCTCCATGAATATATTGCCTTTGGATGCTGATATTTCAATCACTTCGACAATGGTGCCCCCTACCATTAAAACCATACCGGAAAATAATTTAATTTTATTTATCCTTGAGCCGTCCACCCAAGTGCCGCTGAGACTGTTTTCATCGGTAAGGTAGTAATCGTTTCCCTCTTTTGCCACCCTGGCATGCCATCTAGATATTGTCATGTCAAAGGGCAGGCTTAAGTGGTTCCCAACCTGTCTACCTAAAAGCGTTTGTGCATTCCTATCCCGAATAAGAGTCCTAAGGCCATCCATAGGGCCACCAACCACCTCTAATGCTAGGGCCATATCTATTCTAATTCTCCGACAATTTTTCCATCAGTCTGAGTGCCTGGGCGTAGTAAACGGAATCTTGGGGGATATCTTTCAAAACATCTTTCGCGGCAAGGTTGTCACCTAAATTTATCAGTTCTTTTGCAAGGTCAATCCGGATTTGGTTGGGGTCTGCCTTATCTGTTTCCGGGGGTAACGGTATTGGATCACCCATCTCTTTTTTCGTGGTTTGCTTTGAAATATTTGATACGGCAACGTTTTTGTCAGATTTTCCAGAAAAGAAAATAATTCCTGTCAGGACAAGAATCACAGCAGCTATCGTAATCATGCCTGCAATAAAAAGTTTGTTTGCATCCCTTAAGTTTTGGGGCGATTGCCCATTGCGTTGATTGTATATACCCTGTCTTTTTTGGGGAATTGGACCAAAATTCGATTGTTGATCCAGCGGCGGTTGAACATAGCCATCCTGTATTGGATCATGGTTTAGCCCAAAATCACCTGAGTCAACAGGTCTATCCGGTGGGCTTGGTGAAGCGGCAATTATGGGTTCCTGTATATCTGAAACCGGCGTTTCCTGTTCGTGGAAATGCACATTTCCTAGTTTGTCCGAAGTTGTAGGGGGGATAAACGTATCTATAGGTGAGGGGTCAAATGGTTTAGGCTGAGGGTCAGGCGTTGATGGCCTTGCGTCGGATTGTTTTGTTTTTGAAGGCGTAGGAGTCATCTTTGCCCTGTGTTGGGAAGTTACAATGATGGTTCTATCTTCATCTAATTCAAGCTCTAAACAACATGACACTTCCCCAATCCTAAAAACTGCCGGAGGACGAATCGTAATAAAAGATCCTTTGTGGAGTTGGTTGTCTAAATAAAGCCCGTTTCTTCCCAGAATTTCAATTTTGACTTGTTCTTTGTCCCTTATGAGTTTTAAATGATTCCTGCTAACGGTTTTATTCTTTATAAAAAAATCGCTTTCAATGCTTCGGCCAATGGTGATGGATATCCCGGAATTTAGAAATATTTTATTTTCCGGATTATTTTCAATGAAAAATGATAGCTTTTTTTCTTCAAATCCGGAGTCGAAGTCTTTATATGCGGTTTTATCGTCATCAAAAAAGTTATCGGAGTTCATGGCTGACTTCCCATCCCTTTACAAATTCATGTTAGCGCCGAAATTATTTTGGCAAAGCGTGTTTTGAAATCGGTCTCTGTCTATCGCACTGACGGACACAACGATTAAAATATAAAGATAAGGGCCATATTTTCATTGGTTTATGAGGATAATCCACAAGTGTAGTGCCA
Organism: Desulfobacter sp.; assembly: GCA_030145005.1. GTDB lineage: Bacteria > Desulfobacterota > Desulfobacteria > Desulfobacterales > Desulfobacteraceae > Desulfobacter. The sequence continues at coordinate 3,790 of JAQYWJ010000203.1, forward strand.
TAATGTGCCATTTATAAGTCGTAAGCCGCTGAAATCAAACGGTAATACGGCATGGTTTCAAAAAGATGGGTTAAAGGTATAATTGACATACTAATCATGGAATTCTATTAATTGTCCAGTTTTTTTTCAAAAATGCGGTCAGTACCTGTTTGATTTTTCCCAATATTGAAATCCCCTTCCGGATGCTTATTTTCTTGAAATGTGTGAGTTAATTTGCCGCCGCAGCACATTTACCGGAGCTGAAAGTTGAAGCTGATCCTTTATTATTTCAAAAAAAATTTAAGAAAGATTGCTGCGGGCGTCTTTTGTATGATTGTGGTGGATCTGCTCCAGCTTGTGGTTCCTCAGGTTGTCAGCAGGGCTGTTGACATTCTGGCAGATGCTCATTTTGACCGTCATGTCCTTTTAATGCAATGCGCCGTCATTGTGGGGGCCGGGCTTCTCATGGCCCTGCTTCGTTCCGGATGGCGC
>JAQYWJ010000204.1:0-2883 GCA_030145005.1 Desulfobacter sp.
ATCCTTTCAGCTACAAGTCTTTAATTTAAAATTTGAGTCTTATTGCATAGCTGCTTTTTTAAAAAAAAGCCAGGGGCAGATATAAAAACCTGCGACATCAAAACGCCCTAAGAGCCTATTTAAAAATAGATAAATCTGAAAAGAAATATCCCATAGCTTTTGCTGGAAGTCATATAGTGCCGGGCACATCAGAATGGCAAAACTTTGTTTTTCTTTTTATTTACTCTTTGAAATTATATGATATAATTCAATTTAAAAATCTTAAGCCAATTTGCCCATTTTTTTTAGTCCAACTTCTTAAGGCAAAATTATGGTCACAGAAAATAAGGAAATATCCCGTCTCACCCAGAGCCCGTCTCCGGGAACGGCCCAGGTCTTATTCTGCGGAGATGTTGTCATTTTTACGCTTTCAGTATCCCCTGACAGACCGGGTCGTGCCTGTGTCAGAACCAACCTGGGTAATGCAAACGCTATCCACAGAGAAATCATCCGTCGGGTGGAGAAAAACGAAATCAAACTGGGCGAGGCCTGGTGTGATTTGCCCATGAAAGAAGATGGTGATGGAAATTTTTCCATCCGCCTGCCCCTGACCCAGGCCGGATCGTTCCAGGCCAAATGTTTTTTTATACCCCGGGACTGCGATACCCCGGTATGGCCCGAAGGGGAGAACACCATCCTCTGTGTTGAACCGGCCGGCACCTGCTGCGCCAATATCATTTATAACGCTTTTGTGCGGCAGTTTGGCCCCACCAAGGACGCGAAGTTCCAGGCCCCCAATCTGGATACCGTAATCAACAACCTGGATGACCAGGGATTCACGGTGATTCCCAAATCCGGAAAATTCAGGGATCTAAAGGAACAGTTGAACTTTATCTTTTCCCAGATGGGCTGCCGGGGACTTCACCTTCTCCCCATCCATCCCACGCCCACCACCTATGCCCGAATGGGCCGGTTTGGAAGTCCCTATGCAGCCCTGGACTTTTCGGATGTGGACCCGGCCCTGGCCCAGTTTGATCCGGCAGCCACCCCCCTTGAACAATTCATGGAACTGGTGGATGCCGTGCATGACCACGACGGCTACCTGATCATTGACATTGCCATCAACCATACCGGCTGGGCAGCCAGTCTTCATGAATCCCATCCCGAGTGGCTGGACCGGGAGGATGACGGCAAAATCCGCATGCCCGGTGCCTGGGGGGTTGTATGGGCGGATCTGACCAAGCTGGATTACCGGCACACGGACCTGTGGCAGTACATGGCGGATATTTTTCTGCTCTGGTGCCGCCGGGGTGTGGACGGATTCCGGTGCGATGCCGGTTACATGATCCCGGAACGGGCCTGGGAATATATTATTGTCAAGGTCAGAAGCCAGTACCCCAACACGGTTTTTTTCCTTGAGGGACTGGGAGGGTCACCCGATGCAACCCGCCGGCTGCTCCAGCACGCAAATTTTAACTGGGCCTATTCAGAACTTTTCCAGGAATACTCCCTTGAGCAGATATCCCGGTACTTACCCCATGCCATAGACCTTTCAAATACCTGCGGCCACTTAATCCATTTTGCGGAAACCCATGACAATGAACGACTGGCCAAAGAGTCCCATACCTACGCGAAAATGAGGACCGGCCTTTGCGCGCTTTTCAGTATCTGCGGGGGATTCGGATTTACCAACGGCGTGGAATGGTTTGCCAAGGAAAAAATAAATGTCCACAACTCTCCGGGCCTGAACTGGGGAAATCCTGACAACCAGGTGGATTATATCACCCGGCTTCATCTTCTTTTACGGCAACACCCTGCCTTTTTCAGTGGAGCACAATTAAAACTCATCCATGAAAAAGAGAGCCGGGCCCTGGTATTACTAAGATTCAACCCCCATCATAATGCCCGGATGCTGGTGCTGATCAACCTGGACTGCGACAGGCGGGTCATGGCGGTGTGGCTGGCCGGCACGGAAGGTGGCGCTGCCTTTCCATGGACAGACCTGCTTTCAGGCAACACCGTTCAGGCAGAACGCAGAGGAGGAAAATACCGTATTCTCCTGAAACCGGGCGCAGTGCTGGCCTTAAGTCCTGAAAAGAGTGATCTGAGCCTGCTTGAAGCCCAGCCGATCGGAAATCTATACGTACCCGGCAGGGTTCTGATGCAGAAACGAAGGGCACTGGCCCTTGAGGTGATCACTGCGGTAAACGGCTACATGGATCTGGCCGACCTGGATGTGGACCAGGCCGCCATGGATCTGGCACGGAATCCTGAAACCTTTATCCGGGAACTTTACCCGGACAAGCGACCCATCCATACCATCCTGTTTGATGCCCACAAGGATATCAATCGCAGGGTAATGGTTCCCCCGGGCTTTTTCCTGCTGGTCCGGTGCAACAAGCATTTCAGGGTTCAGCTTGAGGAAGCAGGGTTTGACAAACAGTGCCTGGGATTCTGTGAAAGCCTCCCCGCAGAAGGGGATTCCGGATACCAGGCCATTTTCATGCCCATGGAAATAAAAACCAATTTCAGGGACTGCCTGCTCAAACTACGCATATCCGGCCCCGAAGGAACCAAAGTAATTACCGGCAATATCAGGTATCTTCCCCCGTTTGAGGCGCTTAACCTGCGGCTTTCCTTTATCCGCAGGGAGATTGTCGCTGATCCGTCCATCAAGCAGTTGTCCACCACCTGTCTGGGTGCAATGATGCGCGCAGGGGCAAATTTCAGCCATCTGGAGAGCCGTTATGATGGCCTTTTGGGTGCCAACCTGAATCCCCGCCTGCCCGAAAACCGGTGGATGCTCCTGTCCAGATTCAGAATATGGGGCGTATTCCAAGGCTATACCAGGGAACTTGGGCTGGATTGTATGGATGCCTTCTGGGCCTCCCATGACCAGGGCGG
>JAQYWJ010000204.1:2983-4255 GCA_030145005.1 Desulfobacter sp.
GGTGCCGTTTTTTGACGCAATCAAGGCAAGTCTTGACGCATTCATCGTAGACCGGGGAGAGGAAAAAAGCGTGGTGGCGGGATATCCCTGGTTCCTGGACTGGGGAAGGGACAGCCTGATTTTCTGCCGTTCCCTGATTGAGATTGGCCGAATCCGGGATGCCTTTGCCATACTCTCCCTTTTTGGAAAATTTGAAAAGGACGGCACCCTGCCCAATATGATAAGCGGTGAAGATGCAAGGAACATTGAGACCTCGGATGCGCCCCTGTGGTTCTTTGCCTGCTGCCGGCAACTGACCCAAACCTTAAGCAAAGAGCCGCTGCTCACCCAAAAGATCGGCCGGCGAACCATGATCCAGGTGCTCAAAGACATGGCATCATCCATGATCAACGGCACGCCCACCGGTGTCAAAGCAGATCCTGAATCCATGCTGCTCTACAGCCCGGCCCATTTTACCTGGATGGATACCAATTTCCCGGCAGGTACCCCCCGCCAGGGATATCCCATTGAGATCCAGGCGTTGTGGTGTCATGCCCTGGAATTTTTATCCCAGGTTGATGATTCGGACACACAAGCGCCATGGCAAAAACATGCCGACACGGTAAAACGCGCTATCATGGACCGGTTCTGGCGCGAAGACGATGGTTTTTTCAGCGACTGCCTGCACTGCAGAGAACCGGTTGACGCTTGCCATGCGATCCCAGATGATGCCCTGCGGCCCAATCAGCTGCTGCTGATCACTTTAGGGGTCATTGACGACCAGAAAATCATGGCCCGGGTGGTGGAAACCTGCCGGGAACTTCTGGTGCCCGGAGGCATTAGAAGCCTTGCGGACCGGCCCCTTGCCATGCCGTTATTCATTGAACGGGACGGGCAGCACCTGGTAAATCCCCATGCCCCCTATGCCGGGTATTACCAGGGAGATGAGGATACCCAAAGAAAACCGGCCTACCACAACGGCACAGCCTGGACATGGCAGTTTCCGGTATTCTGCGAGGCATGGGCAACTGCCTTTGGCCCCCCGGGTATTCCGGCGGCCTTGGCCTGGTTAGGCAGTTCACTGCCATTGATGCGCACGGGCGCGGCAGGTTTTATACCTGAAATTCTCGACGGCAATTTTCCACACACCCCCAGAGGATGCGATGCCCAGGCCTGGGGATGCAGCGAATTTGCCAGGGTTGCCCACAAACTGACCCGGATTCAGAACAAATAATATTTGGACGCAACGTCACCCATCTGTGCCTTGCACTTGGGCAACTTAGTGTTCAAACA
>JAQYWJ010000205.1 GCA_030145005.1 Desulfobacter sp.
CATTTTATCCATCACAAGTATTTGCCCGATCTTTTGGCGGTTGCCGGCGCATTTCCGGAATACTGGAATATCGGCCAAAGCAAGGGTGGCTTCATGTCCTACGGCCTGCTTCCCTTTGGGCCGGAACCGGACAGTCCCAGGCTCCTGTCGCCCGGCGTGCTTTTTGACGGAAAAGTTGAACCGGTTAAATTAAATGCCATTACTGAAGATGTTAAATTTGCCAAATACAGCTCCCCATCCGGCAGAAAAGTCGCCCAGGGCAGCCTGACACCGGCCCCGCACAAAAAAGGCGCCTATTCCTGGGTAAAGGCCCCCCGATATGACGGGCATATGCTGGAAGTCGGACCGGCGGCAAGGATACTGGTGGATTATTTCCAGGGCGGCAATAAAACCGTCAAACAGCTGGTGGACCGGTTCGCCGGGATAGCGGACATTGGGCCGGCACAACTCAATTCGGTCCTGGGCCGGCACCTGTGCCGGGCCGTTTCCGCCGTCGTAATTGCGGATTTCCTTCTGGACCAGACCGAACAAATCAATCCGTCACACCCATTTATACCGGAGATAAAAATACCGGAAGCCGGGGAAGGGTTCGGCCTTACCGAAGCATCAAGGGGTGCCCTGCTCCATTACATCCGGATCAAAAACCATAAAATCGACCATTATGAATGTGTGGTGCCTACCACATGGAATTGTTCTCCCAGAGACGACAAAGGCACACCCGGTGCATTGGAGTCCGCCCTCATCGGCACCTGGGTTGAAGATCCTGCGCAACAAATCGAGGCCAACCGGATTGTGCATTCTTTTGATCCCTGCCTGGCCTGTGCAGTTCACTGATATTACAGAAAATCTGACAGGCCCATGTTGTACGCATAACTTCGAAGGAAAAACCCCATGATAAACCGACGAGACTTTTTAAAATTAGCTGCCTGCCTCGGTGCCTCTCTTCCCATTGCCGGGCTCCCGTCAGCGGTCAACGCCGCCCTGAAAACCATTGATCCCAAATCCGTGCCCAAATTGATCTATCTTCAGGCACAATCTTGTAGCGGATGCTCCACATCCCTGCTGCAGGCGGAAGCGCCTGATGCGGTCTCCATGATCACCCATTATTCCAAGCTGGTCTTTCATCAGGATCTGTCGGCCGCATCCGGAAAACAGGCGCTGGATCTGCTGAACGCTTATATCAGCGGGAAAGCCGGGGATTATTTTCTGGCTGTCGAAGGGGCCATTCCCCTGGGAATGCCTGAAGCCTGCGTCATTGACAAAAAACCCATTGCCCACTACCTGAGTGCTGCCGCCGAAACCATGAGCGGTGCCGTTGCCATCGGAACCTGCAGTTCTTACGGAGGGATCCCGGCTGCTGAAGGCAACCCGACCGGCGCTGTCAGCCTGAATGATTTTTACAAAACAATAAATAAAAAACCGCTCCTGATTTCCATTCCAGGATGCCCGGTGCATCCGGACTGGGTCTGGAAAACCATTATCCACCTGGTAAAAATCGGGCTCCCGGAACTCAAGGATACCCGCCCGGCTGCTTTTTTCAGCCGGAAGGTCCATGAATTGTGCCCCCGGTACCATGACTTTCAGCAGGAGATTTTTGCTGAAAAACTGGGAGATAAAGGCTGCCTTTTCAAACTCGGCTGCCTGGGCCCGGACACTTGTGCAGACTGCCCCACCCGGTGGTGGAACAGTGGACAGACCTGGTGCATCGATGCCAATGCCCCCTGTATCGGCTGTGCATCCCCCATGTTTGCAGCAAAAAAAGATTTCCCCTTTTACCGGAACGCTGAAACCGCCATTTCCGGAACCATAGGAGAAAAATCATGAAATCCAATCTGTTTGCCCGACTCTCCATCACCTATAAAATCATTCTCACGGTGGTTATTGTATTGTTGATCTGTCTTGCCGCTTCCGTAGCCCTTTTAAACCGGTTTGTGGAAAACCAGATGCGGCTGACCTACAATCAGTCCGTTCACACCCTGTTCAACGCGTTTGAGGACGGGGTGAAGGGATCCCTTGAACGCGGCCAGATGAAAAATTTTCAAAAACTGCTCCATCACCAGAAGCAAATCAACGGGGTCATGGCGGTCAATCTTTATGACCGGAAAGGCGCGGTCAATCTGTCGTCTCATACCCTGGACAAGGCAGAACCACTTCCGGACGAATTATTGTCCCGCATCTGGGAAGAAAAAACGCAAGTTGTGCAAGAATTTGACAACCGGCTTGTCATTTTCGGTCCCCAGCCTGTTGTTGCAGACTGTATACGGTGCCATCCGACCTGGAAAAAAGGAGAAATCGGAGGTATCCTCTCCCTTGCATACGATCTTAGCGATTTAAATACGGTTATCTCCAAACTCAAGTATTTTACCACTGCCGGATCGGTCATTCTTCTTTGTATTATGAGCTTCATGGTTTTTATTGCCATCCGGAAAATGGTCAAAAAACCAATTCTCAGCGTTCTCAATGGACTGAAGGATGCGGCTGAAGGCGACGGAGACCTGACCAAAAGATTAAGCATCACTTCTGCAGATGAACTGGGCAGTCTTTCCAAATGGTTCAATACCTTTGTTGAAAAACTGCAGGGAATTATCCGGGATATTGCAAACAATTCTGAAAAGCAGAACACTTCATCCGCCGAACTTCTTGAAATTTCAGAAAAAATGTCAGATGCTGCCGGTATCATGACCGAAAGGTCCAATGCCGTGGCAGCAGCGGCTGTGGATGTAAGCGACAACATGACGTCAACGGCCGCAGCGGCCGAACAATCCTCCGGCAATATTGAAATGGTATCTTCTGCGGCTGAAGAGATGAGTACCATGATTGAAAAAATTGCCAAGAACACCGAAGAAACCCGCGAAAACAGCCACTACGCCGTCGCCAGAACCCAGAAAGCAACCGACAGCATTAAAAACCTTAACCAGAGTGCCCAGGAAATCGAAGATGTAGTTGAAACCATAAACGATATTTCCGAACAAACCAATCTGCTGGCCTTGAACGCGACCATTGAAGCAGCCCGCGCTGGTGAAAGGGGCAAAGGCTTTGCCGTGGTGGCCAATGAAATCAAAACCCTGGCAAAACAAACAGCAGACGCCACTGATGAAATTCAGGGAAAAGTCAGCCGTATTCAGGACTCAACCCGCCAGGCTATTTCGGAAATCTCAGAAATCAGCAATGCCATTGACAGTGTCAATTCCATGATCGACACCATCACCACCAGTATGGAAAAACAGTCCGGCACCACGCGTGAAATTGCCGACAATGTCAGCCAGGCATCCCTGGGAATCCAGGAAGTTACCCATAATGTAATGGAAAGTTCAAAAAAAGTTCAAAAAATTGCAAGCGATATTGACGATTTTCACCAGGCAGCCCTTGGCATGTCGGACAGAAGTTCGGAAATAAATTCCAGTGCGGACCGGCTCAGCCAGATATCCAAAACCCTGAAAACATCGGTGGATCAATTTAAAATCTAATTTTTGGGGGTCCGTGCCGGGTTTCTCTCTTTAATTTTTAAACAGGCTCTAACACAGAAACGCGGTATTGCCTATGCAATACCGCGTTTCTGTTTTAAGCAATGTCATCTATCGATTAAGAATTATTCTCAGCCGATAATTCAACCGCTTATCGTTTAAGCAATAAATCTATTTGGACAAACGGCTGAGGAACCATCCGTCTGCCTTACCTTTGCCTTTAATACGACCGAAAATTTTCACTTTTGCGGTTACCCGTATCGTTGCATCTGCCGGAATAGCTGCGGCCAGTTCATATCCTGAAAATGTTACGTTCTGCTGATCGACAACCAGGAACAACGGCTTTGAATTGAAACTACAGGTTTCGTCATTGATTTCCATGTAAGTCCAGCTCTCTCCAGGAACACGATATTGGACTTGAATGGCCAGGTCAACAATTTGAACGTCATAATTGCCGCTCTGATTTGTTATGATGAAACTACCGTTCAAAATATTTCCATTTAAGGACCAGTCATCCCAGGCCACGGAGATACTTCGATTATTTTTTGCTTCAACAGTAATGGTTACTGTTGCCGTATCATATCCGCCATTGCCATCTGAGATTGTGTATGTAAACGTGTCGATACCGGCAAAACCGGGTGCAGGCGTGTATGAAAGGGAACCATCTGAATTGACGACAACACTCCCATCGAATTGACGGGTCGCATCATAAGCGTCTACATAAATGGCACCACCATCTATATCG
>JAQYWJ010000206.1 GCA_030145005.1 Desulfobacter sp.
TTTAGCGCCCAGCCGAAATCCATCCAGCGCAGGGTCTCCGGGTGCCGGGAATAGCCTTTTTTGCCGTTGACAATAATGGAGACCATACCGTGAAGCTCCCGGTGTTCGCCTAAAAGACTCTGGCGATTCAGGTATCCTGGATGAAGATCCCAGATTCTCATGAAAACTCCGTCATTCGGCTTACGACTCGATCAGCGATTTTAGCAGGGAAATTTCTTTAGCCCATATGTCATTGTCCGGTGTTTCCAGAATCATGGGAATATTATCCAGGCGTTTGTCTTCCATGATGAACTGGAAAGCGGTAAGGCCAAGTTGTCCCTTTCCGATGCTTTCATGCCGGTCCACCCTGGAATTAATCTGCTTTTTGGCATCGTTCAGGTGCATGCCCTTTAATTTTTCAAAGCCGATAATTGCGTCAAACAGGTCCCATGTTTTTTCATAACCTTCCCGGGAGACAAAGTCATAACCGGCAGCAAAGGCGTGGCAGGTGTCAATGCACACCCCGATGCGGGATTGATCTTCCACCCGCTCAATAATGGTTTTGATCTGTTCAAAGGCAAATCCCACATTACTTCCCTGGCCTGCGGTATTTTCAATCACGGCGATAACGTCCGGCACCTTTTGAAGGGCAAGGTTAATGGATTGGGCAATGGTTGCCAGGCAGTCATCCATGCTGATCTTTTTTAACGTTGACCCCGGGTGGAAATTAAGCATGGCAATGCCAAGTTGATGACATCGCTGCATTTCATCTACGAATGCAAGTCTTGATTTTTCCAAAGCGGCTTGTTCCGGATGGCCCAGGTTGATGAGGTAGGAGTCGTGGGCAAGAATCTGGCCGGGCCCGAAACCCAAAGCGCTGCAGTTTGCTTTAAAATCATTGATGTTTTTTTCTGATAAGGGCTTGGCCTGCCACTGCCGCTGATTTTTTGTGAAAAGTGCAAAACAGGATGCGCCGATTTTTTGGGCATTGATCGGCGCGTTTTCAACGCCGCCTGCAGCACTCACATGGGCGCCTATATATTTCAATTCTTCCTCCTTTTTCGACAGGCTGTCGAAGGATCACTCGAGGTTATGTTCAGGTAATTTTTCCGGATCTGCCACAAGGTTTTTAATCCATTTCTTTGAAAAAAATCGCGGCAAGCCGATAATCAGCTTGAACATTTCTTCCAAGGCAATCAGGGCCATGACACCGTATACGGGCCAATGGAGGACAAACGCACCGATGAATGCCATGGGTACGCCAATGCACCAGACTGAACTCAGGTCCATGAGAAAGCCGAACTTTGTGTCGCCTCCGCCCCTGAACACCGATACCACCGTTGTAAAATTGGTGGTCTTTGCCCAAAAGACAAGACCTGTCGTCAGTATCAGGTAGTAGGCATTCTCATAAGCTGCCGTGGAAATATTATAAAATCCCAGGATAAAAGGTCTGCACAGGATGAGCACAAGCCCTGCGCCAAGGGCCATGGGAAGCTGGGCCAAAAGCATGAATTTGCCATAGGCAAAGGCCCGCTTGTATCTTTTGGCCCCAATGCTGTTACCGATGAGAATGGAACCGGCATGGAAAATGCCGAAAAAAGGAACAAATAAAAATTCCTCAAAGGTGGCCACGATATTGACTGCCGCAATGGACTGTGTCCCCATGCGGGCGTAAACCAGTTTGTACATACTCACGCCTGTGACCCAGAAGAATTCATTGAGGAACACATGCCGGCAAGTGGCCGTGACCCGCTTGACAAAGGCAAAATCGAACGACAGCATTTCTTTTACTGACGCGGCAAGGGGGTAAGGTTTCAGGTAGATGATCGCCGTTAAAAGCCCGGTTTCAATCAATTTTGCCGCGCAGGTGCCAATGGCCGCACCGGTGACACCCATGGCGGAAAAGCCAAGGTTGCCGAAAATCAGGCAGTAATTGAGCACAATATTTACAACCACGGCTACGAATGAAGAGATCAAAGGCACACCGGCAAAACCCATACTCCGCATATTGGTCATAAAGGAGAAGGTTACGCAAAAAGGAACAAAGGCAAATCCAACAATGCGAAGATATCCGGCCCCAAGACGTACAACTTCTGCATCACTGGAAAATAACGAAATCATGGCTGCGGGAAAAAACAGCGCTGCACCGGCAAACACAGAACCTATGGCAAACCCTGCCAGGATACCAAGACCGGACAACTGGTGGATTCGTGAGACATCCTTTTTGCCCCAATACTGGGCCGTGAATATGGCGATGCCTGAGTGGACGCCGAACTGGATAACAAAAAAGATAAAAACAAACTGATTGGCAATGCCCACGGCCGCCACGGCCGCATCATGAAGCTGGCCGATCATGAGTATGTCTATCACAGCCATGGAACTGGTCAGAAGGAATTGCAGGGAAATGGGTAGCGCCAGGCTGAAAAGCAGGCTTAAAAAAGTCTTGGGGGGAATTACCTTATCCCTGTCTGTGGCGTGCATATGAAACGGCCTGCTTTCAATAAAAATAAGAAACCCTATATCAGCAGGGGTGCCAGGTCAAGGCTATTTCGTGCCTGAACGAAAACCTGAAAATGTTGTTGAGTACGAGGCGGCCGGAAATTTTAACCACAGGCATATATTGAATATTCCGAGGATTAAAATTTCCACCCAACGAAGTAATCGGCAAAATTTACGGTTTTCGTTCGGGCACGATTTCCGGACGGACATTAGATGCATGCCAGTAGAATATCCCGCATCTGTTGTGACGACAGTTGAATGGGAAAATTTTTATTGGTCGAGGCATTGACCACGTTATCAAGATGCTGTTCCGTCAACCCGTATTCACGGAGTTTAGGCAATTTTTCAACCCAGGAATTCATATGATCCAGGGCAACCTTAAAATCATCGGGCCGGGGAATTGCGTCAATCCCCCTGGAAAGCCAGGCGCCCACTTCATCCAGGGCATCCACCTGCATCTCTTCGGTCAGTATAGTGAAAATCGGGGGTAAAAGGCAGCCGCATGCCACCCCGTGTGGTACACAGGTAAATGCGCCAAGGGGGCCTGCAATGCCGTGTACTGTGCCAAGACCGGCATTGGCGAGGGTAACCCCGGACAGGTATGCTGCCATGGCCAAATCCGATCGTAAAGACAATTCCGACCGGCTTTGGTAGAGATTGTCCGAAAAAAGCAGCGATCCCCGGGCAAACAGGCAAAGCCCCTGTCTACTCAACGCTTGGGTGAGAGGTGTAGCTGCTGTGGAGACACGGGCTTCCAGAAGTTGGCTGAACGCATCCAGGGCACAGGCAAGGGTTGTTTCAGGCGGACATCCCATTGCCAGTTCCGGGTCAATGATGGCAGTTGAGGGAATAAAGGCATCGTGGCGGAAGGATTTTTTAAATCCATCCGGTCCTGGGCGGCTGAGCACTGCATTTTTGGTGGCTTCACTGCCGGTGCCGGCTGTTGTGGGCAGTGCAATGAACGGAACGGTTTTTCCTTCGGGCGCTTTTGTGCCCACATCCTCCAGATAATCCTGGACAGAACCTTCCTGGCAAAGCATGGCCGCAACCGATTTGCCTGCATCCAAAACCGATCCCCCGCCAATGCCCACCACGCAACCGGCCTTAAACCTGTCCGCCTGTTCCGTCAGATCATCAACAATATCCGGGCCGGGCTCTCCATGGACGGTCTGTCTTTGGAATTTGCATCCGGCCAGGCGCAATTGGGATTCAAGCGTTTGCCAGACATTGGTATTTACAAAATGGGCACCGGTAATAAAAAAGGCCGGGGTGGACGGATCAAGCAGCCCGGCAAGTCTGTTGATCTCTTTGGGACCGAAATAAAGAACAGGGTTGGTGAGATGCTTAAATATTTTCATGACCCTTACGGCTATTCAATAAATTTTATATCAATTTCTTCCGTGTTTTCTTTTTGTTTCATTTCGAACTTTCCGCTTGTGGTAATGGTAAAGCCCCTCTGGAATGCGGCATTATTTAATTGGGCTTCCAGTTTTTCGGCAGCCTCCTGTTCACAATCAATATTGAAAAACAGGTTTAAATTTTTTAAATTTTCATCATCAAACTGGATAATAAAGGGATTGTGCTCAATAAAAACCAGATCATCATAGTTATATGTAATATTGAGACCGGTCTCCTGAATAATTTCTTTTGCTATGCCTAATGGTCTTAATTCCATAATGAGTTGAACCTTTTTAGGTGATTTTTTATAGTCCTT
>JAQYWJ010000207.1 GCA_030145005.1 Desulfobacter sp.
ATGGGGGCAGGATTCAAGATTGCCTCGCGTATTGATGCGGCAAAAGGTTACTATGACAACGGTCAATGGATTCTGGACGATGTCACTGAACAGGTGTATGACCCCAATATTGATGACTATCATGTGGCCATAAGACCCAGAAAGGTCATCGCCCTTGATCTGAACCCTGACGACCTTGGCCGCATGGCCAAAAAGACCAACGAAATGAGTTATACCGAGCTTAAACGGTATGTAGAAAAAGTAATAGCCGAAGGGTATGACGCCACCACTTATAAGGTGGATATGCATGGGAAGCTGGCCTTTCCCTTTATCTGCGTGATCATGGCTTTGACAGGGGCTGCCACGGGTATGAGGGCTTTTGTGAAGACCAACCTGCCCGTGGGCATTGCCGTGGGCGTGGGGTTTTGTTTTCTGTACTGGTTTGTATTCGGATTTACGGCCTCTCTGGGCTATGCAAAGATTCTGCCGCCGGTGGTGGCCGCCTGGGTGGGTAATTTGGTTTTTCTATGCCTGGGGTCTATTTATCTGATTCAGACGGAATAATGCCGGCTTCATGATTTTTTTTAAAGGCAACGCAGGGGCGCTAAATGCCGGTTTAAGCCGGATGGAGGTTTTCTTTGGTTAAATCCTGGCGGGACCGGATAGAAAAACGGGTATTGCGGACCATGGAAAACCCTGGTCCATTTGCGCCCCTTTCCTTTGATCAGGCGCTGGCCGGATTTGCAAGCCTTTACAAGGCCGGCGTCAGGCTGCGTTATGCCATGTATGAATCCGGTTTTCTGAAATCCAGGCGCCTTGACTGCCCTGTGATTTCCATTGGCAATCTGGCGGTGGGCGGGTCCGGTAAAACGCCCATGGCAGTCTGGTTGGCCAAAATGCTGGTGGGAAAAGGGCTGCGTCCTGTGGTGATCAGCCGGGGCTACAAGGGGAGACTTGAAAACGAGGCTGCTGTAGTATCCGATGGCCGGGACGTATTTCTGGATGCAAAAACCTGCGGTGATGAGCCCTATATGATGGCCATGGGAAAAGCCTTTCCCGTGGTGGTGGGAAAAGACCGGTATAAGGCGGGCCTTATGGCTTTGGAAACCTTTGCCCCTGATGTGGTCATTCTGGATGACGGATTCCAGCACCTGAAACTGAATCGGGACTTGAATCTGGTGCTTCTGGACTACAGACAGCCTTTGGGGAACGGGCGCATGCTCCCGGCAGGGCGGTTGCGTGAAACGCTTTGTATGGCAAAGGACAGAATTGATGCCATCGTATTTACCCGGTGTCCCATGGACGCTTTTCTGGGGCCTGGGAGTCGATCCTTTGCAAATGATATTATTAAAATATTGCCGCCTGTGCCTGTTTTTTTCTGTACGCATGAGCCTTTTGTGGCGCAATTATTTCCGGCCGGGAGCAATAACACAGATGATTTCCAATCCCGGCATTTGAAAGGAAAAACCGCTGTCCTGTTTTCAGGTTTGGCCCAAAACGCCTCCTTTGCACAATCCGTGCAGGACCTGGGTGTGAACATTGCCGCTCACCTTGAATTTTGCGACCATTACAGGTATAACGAGCCTGATTTTAAACGGATTATGGCCCGGACAAAAGCGTTGAACGTTGATTTTATTCTGACAACCCAAAAAGACTGGGTAAAGGTAAACCCGGCATACTTCAGGGATGTGACTGTTGCTGTGATTGGTATCCGGTTGCGTTTTTCCGATCCCTGGCGCCTGGAAAAATTTGTTTTAGACAATATGTTATGAATATTACCGAAAAATTGATGGGCCATGCCCTTTCAGGCTGTACATCCGTTCTTGGACTGCTTTCCCCTTCCATGGGACGTCTTCTGGGGAGGTGCCTGGGCAGAATCTGGTTTGGCCTCGACAAAAAGCACCGCAAAATTACTCTGGACGGTCTGAATCATGCGTATGCAAGAGAAATAGGGGATCATGACCGGTGGTTGCTGGCACGGCGTGTGTTTGAAAATACGGCCACCATGCTGTTCGAGCATACCTGGTTTCACAGAATAGATCCTGGGGAGTATTGGAAGTATTTTGAGATAACGGGGCTCCATAATTTCTGGGCCGCCCATGCAAAGGGCAGGGGCGTGTTGTGCTTTTCAGGCCATCTGGGAAACTGGGAGCTTGCAACCGCCGTCTGCCGTCTTACCGATATACCGTTTTCTGTTGTTTATAAAACCATAGAATCTCCGGTCATAGACAGTTATATCAAATCAAAGAGAGCGTCTTCAGGGTGCCGGATGCTTCCCCTGCATAATGCTTTAGACGGCGTGCTTAAAAGCCTTGCAAAGGGAGAGGCTGCAGGGCTGGTCGTGGACCAGAATTCAAGAAAGCGGGAACACAGCGTGTTTGTGGATTTTTTCGGCCGAAAGGCTTCGGCAAACACGGGGCTTGCATGGATCGCCCTTCACACTAAAGCGCCCATTGTGCCGATCATAAGCTACAGGAAAAACGGCCGGATGCACCTTGATATTCTTCCCGAGATGTCCATGGTCAACACTGGTGACGAAGCACACGATATTCTGGTAAACACCCAGGCCTGCCATTCTCTTATCGAAGATTATATCCGGCAATACCCGGACCAGTGGCTGTGGCTCCATAACCGGTGGAAAACAAGACCCTTGGCGGAGGTTTGAGCAAGGGGTTATGAAGATACTTCTTGTACAATTGAGTTTCCTTGGGGATATGATTCTGTCGACCCCTGTCATTGCGGGATTAAAAAAAATCCATCCCCAAGCGAGCCTCACCGTTTTGACGACCCCCTTGGCGGCCGTCCTGGTGGAAAAGGATCCCCTGGTGGACAAGGTGATCACCTTTGATAAGCGGGGCCGGGATAAGTCTATTTCCGGCATGGTTGAAAAGGCCGGGGCGTTGAGGGCGGAAGGGTTTGACCGGGTCTATTCCCTCCATCGCTCCCACCGGACCGCTATTTTGCTTTCCTTGGCGGGGATTCCTCACAGGATCGGGTTCAGGGACGCAAATTTCAGTTTCCTGTATACGGAGCGGCGTCAAAAAAAGATCGAAGGGCATTCCGCCATAAGGAACCTTTCTCTTTTATTTGACGAGTTGCCGGAAACTGAGTTTGACAAGCCGCTCAGGCTTTTTGCACCCCGGTATGATAATCTTTCCCAAAGGGCGAAAGAAATATTCCCCCTGGACGGGGAGATCATTGTCATGGCCCCCGGCAGTGCCTGGAAAACAAAGCAGTGGCACTGGCAGGGATATGCGGCGGTTGCCCGTCATTTTGCTCAATCGGGTAAAACAGTCGTGCTGATGGGGGGGGCCGGGGACAGAGCCGTGTGCGCAAAAATTAATGAACAGGGTGATTCACTGGACTGTTCGGGCAGGCTCACCCTTTCCGATACCCTATACCTCATGGAACAAAGCCGCCTTGTGATCTGTAACGACAGCATGGCCCTGCACATGGCGTCGGCATTCAGGATTCCCACCGTGGCCGTATTTTGTGCAACCTCCCCCGAGTTCGGGTTCGGCCCCTGGGAAAATCCGGAATCAGTGGTGGTGCAGGATGCCACCCTCCCATGCAAGCCCTGCCGCAGGCACGGAAGCAACCGCTGCCCCAATGGAACGGAGGCCTGCATGACGATTGATGCCAACGAGGTGATCAATGCCTGTGCCGGGTTCCTATGAAAACGACTAAAAAATTGAAACTCGCCTTTTGCCTGTTCAAGTATTTTCCCTTTGGCGGATTGCAGGTCAATTTCATCAATATAGCAAAGGAGTGCATGAATCGGGGACACAAGGTGGTGGCCTACACGATCTCATGGGAAGGGGAACGGCCCGAGGGGTTGGAGATTATCCTTGTGCCGGTATCGTGCATGACCAATCACGCACGATATAAATCTTTTTCCAAACTGGTGCATGACCAGATCCGGGGGGAGAACTATGATGTCCTGGTGGGGTTCAACAAGATGCCCGGGCTGGATGTCTATTATGGTGCCGATGTCTCCTATGCCGCCAAAATGATGGAACGAAGCCGGCTGCATCGGTATACTCCCCGGTATCGTACCCTGATGGCCCTGGAGCGGGCTGTGTTCGACAAGGAGGCCGGGACACAGATTCTCCTTTTGACGGAAAAGGAGAAAGCGTTTTATATGGACTATTACGGGACGGCCGCCGAGCGGTTTCACCTGATGCCGCCCGGCATTTCCCAGGCCTGCCTGCC
>JAQYWJ010000208.1 GCA_030145005.1 Desulfobacter sp.
CCGAATGATAATGGGATGGTTATCGCTTCAATGGGGCAGATCTCAACACAGATGCCGCAGGACTTGCATTTTACCGGATCCACGACAATACCCTCACCGTCAATAAAATCCCGGGCATCATGGGGGCAGGCCCTGACGCACTGCAGGCACCTGGCACAGGAACGGGCGGTGATAGATGTGGTGCCCGGACCATTGTATCCCAGTTTGATCAGATCCCTTCTGAGGTCCAGCATAATGTCCGTTATTAGAACCCCGGACGAACAGGCTGCTTCGCACCGTTTGCAGAAAAAACAATTGAACGATTTTTCCGCAACTTCCGGTGTTAATTCCAGTTCGCCGGTCAAAAGTCCGTGGGCTAAAATGTTTTTAGCCCTGGGTGCATCGGATTCCCAGCGTGTGTATTTAAACATGGGGCAGTGCTCGTAACAGTATCCGCACCGGATGCACTTGGCCAGCATGCCTTCCCATTTTTGTAGATTTTCAAATTTTGTTTTTTCTGTCTGCATAACAATAATCCCTGTTATCCTTTATCAGCTGTTGACCGCATATCTAAGATCTGTTGCCGTTACCCAGTTTTCCGGCGCCTGCTGCAGCTTGCCGGGATTGAGAATATTATTGGGGTCCAGAGCCGCTTTGACGGCAGCCATCATTTTTAAGGAATCCATTTTCTCCGCCCTGAAGGCATCCGCTTTGGAAATACCGATACCGTGTTCAGCAGAAGTGGTGCCGTGGATGGAATTTACATATTCATAAATTTCGGTAATGGCTCTCTGGGCGCCTTGCCACTGCTCTTCCTTGCTGGTGTCCATCATGATTTTGGTGTGCATGCACCCGGAGCCGCAATGTCCGTATGCCGTCATAACGATGCCGTTCTTTTCGGCGGCTTCATGGATTTTGGCGGCCATATCCGCCATCTTGGAGTAGGGTACTGCCATATCATCCGCCAGGGATGTGGAAGCCATACTGGCGTCAAATTGTGACAGGGCAGGGAATAATTTTTTACGGCCCATGAAGATCTGTTCGCGCTCTTTTGCATCAAAGCTGTACCAGAGGTCGGCACCGTTGTTCTTTTCGCAGATCTCTTTCATTTTTTGAACTTCGTATTCCACGGCTTCCATGACTTTTCCGTCGGATTCAAAAAGCAGGGAGGCTGCCACTTCCTTAAGGCCCAGGTTCATGGTTTTATTTACCGCCTTGATTGCAACGTCATCTACTAACTCGAGCATGGAGGGGATGGTGCCCGATGCCATGATGTCAGCGATGGCATTACCGGCATCCCTGAGACTGTCAAAATTGGCAACGCCCAGGCATCTGAATTCAGGGATGGGTACAAAACCGATGATTGCTTCCACCACAACACCCAGGGTGCCTTCCGAACCTACGATGAGTTTGTGAAGCTGGTACCCGGATGCTTCCACCCGGGTATGGGCACCTAACGTTACCAGGTCGCCATTGGCCAGAACCACTTTCAAGCCCATGACCGCATCCCGGGTGGCGCCGTATTTTACGGAACGAACACCCGAAGCATTATTGCCGATCTCACCGCCGATGGTGGCGATACGTGAAGAGGCCGGTGTCGGGGGATAGAAAACCCCGTAAGGTTTAAGTGCCGCATTGAGATCATCATCCACCACACCCGGTTCCACCCGGCAGTAAACATCGGGCATGTTGATTTCAAGTATCCGGTTCATGTTCTTCATGTCCAGAAGAATTCCGCCATTGATCGCCACGGTCTGCCCGCACATGCCCGAGCCGCCACCCCTGGGGACAACTGGTATTTTTGCATCATTGGCATAGGCCATTACTTTTTGAACCTGACCGGTATTGTCAGGTCTGACAATAACCCATGGTGAGGCATGGTAAACAGATGCGTCTGCGCCGTAAGCATACAGGTCAAGCGGATCTGTCTTTATGTTTTTTTCCCCGACTATTTCCCTGAGCCTGGGGATATCGACCGTATTCATTTGATATCCTTTCCTGATGAAAATTGTTAAAACCAGTGGGTCTAAAAAGTTTCTATTCTAGTTAATTCACTAATATTTTCACAACTGTTTTAAAAATTCAATCCCCTTTACCTTTACGGGATTAATAAGTGCTTGCTTTTCTAAAAAAGTTGGATTGTAAACTCAAGTTTTTGTATTGACAGATATGTGCTAACCTCCTTTTTTGTTAAAGTTTTTTAACGTTTGGGGATATGCTGTCGCCTGTATCGTTAAATTCCTGCCCTAGGATACTACCTTTAATGTAGGAGGAAATGCAAGTTTTATCCGCGCGTATATAGAAGATGCTTGATCTCTTAAATTGAATGGTTTGAAAAAGGTTATCGAGGGGCTGAATTAATTGTCAGCAATACCGGTGGCCTATCCTCATATTTGTGTATGGGAATCAGGCAAATGACATGTTATATTAGTTGGTGGTTTTATGATAATCAGTGCTCAGCGACCCAAGCCTGAAGGCTTGGGATTTCACACCTAAAGGTTATTTTATGAATAAACTTGTTGAATGTGTGCCTAACTTTTCTGAAGGAAGGGATCAGCAGACCATTGATGCCATTGCTGATGCCATCGCCAAAACACCCGGGTGCAGCCTGCTGGATGTGGATCCGGGCAAGTCCACCAACCGGACCGTGTATACCTTTGTGGCAGACCCCGATTGTGTGGTGGAAGGGGCATTGGCCGCTGCAAGGGTGGCCCGGGAAAGAATAGACATGCGCCGGCATCATGGCGAGCACCACCGCATGGGCGCCCTGGATGTCTGTCCCTTTATTCCGGTGGCTGGTGTGACCATGGACGAGTGTGTGGACATTTCAAAGCAGTTTGGTAAAAGAATGGCCGATGAACTTGGCATCCCGGTCTATCTGTATGAGGCGTCCGCCACCCTGGATTACCGCAAAAAACTGCCCCAGATCCGGGAAGGTCAGTATGAAGCCATTCCCGAACGTATTATCCAGGAGAAATGGAAACCTGATTTCGGTCCGGCCAGGTTTGTACCCGAGTGGGGGGCCACAGTAACCGGCGCCCGGTTTTTTCTCATTGCTTATAATGTGAATCTTTTAGGTACACCCAACCAGGCCCACCGCATTGCACTGAATCTTCGTGAAGCAGGCAGGGGCCCTGAACAGCCCGGCCGGTTTAAAGAGGTCAAAGGTATGGGATGGTATGTCGATGACTATAATCTGGCTCAGGTTACGGTGAACTTGAACAACTATCTTGTCACGCCGCCCCATATCCTGTTTGAAGCAGTTAAAGAGGAAGCTGCCAAGCTTAAAATTGCAGTGGCCGGATCACAGATTGTCGGTGTTGTTCCCCTTCAGGCAATTTTACAGGCTGCCGAGTATTATATTGAAAAAGAAGGGCTATTTATTCTGGATGAAGATCAGAAGATCCGGCTGGCTGTTGAGCGTTTGGGGTTGAATTCCGTTGCCCCCTTTGATCCCAAGACCAAGATTATAGAGTACATTATTGCTAAGGCGCCAAATGAACCCCTGGCCGGTATGAGTGTCCGGGCTTTTATTCAGGAGGTTGCCGGTAGAAGTATAGCACCTGGCTGCGGTTCCGTATCGGCAGCCATTGCAGCCCTGGGCGCAGGACTTGGCGCCATGGTGGGTAAGCTGACCTTGGGGGTCAGAAAGTTTGAAACTGTTGATGCTGAAATGAGAACATTGATTCCACCGCTACATGAAGCCGCTTTGGCTTTGATTCCCATGATTGATGCAGATACCAATGCCTTTGCCGATTACGTGGCAGCCCTGGGACTGCCGGAAAATACGGATGAAGAGAACCGTTTCAGAAAGACGCAGCTTCAGCTGGGCCTGAAAAAAGCCATTGAAGTACCCTTGTTCATCATGACCCAGGGTGATAAGGCCTGGGACGCCATGATGGGAGTGGCGCAATACGGTAATATCGCTTCGCGATCAGATCTGGAGGTGGGTGCAAGGGCCCTTGAGGTGGGCATCTGGGGTGCTTATAGAACTTTGGTAAACAACATGGACGAGATCAATGATCCCGAATACCGCAAAAAAATCAGGGAAAAGGCTGATGCCATTAGGGATAGGGCAGCCGAAAATTGTCAAAAAATTCTGGATATACTTGAAAAAAGATCTGCCTGAGTTTCAATCCACTTGATGTGGATCAAAGATTTATTTAGTGCCTGAACGAAAACCTGGAAATTTTGTCGAGTA
>JAQYWJ010000209.1 GCA_030145005.1 Desulfobacter sp.
CTAAGCTCATCATTTCATTAATCTAATTGTGGAGGAGAAATCATGAAAATTCAAGACTATTGTAAAGCAATGCTGGCTGAGGTTACTGCTTGGAAAGAAAAATTAGAAGCGATGAAAAAGGTTGCGGATACTTATGGTTCTGCAGAAAAAGAAAAAATTCTACCACTCATAGGGCAGCTTGAACAAGAGGTAATGACTGCTCAGGCTCGCGTTGATCAACTGGAAAATGAATGCCCGTCAGACTGGTCTCCGATGAAAAATGAACTGGATGATTTATTCGGAACAATCGGCAGCAGCGTTGACAGGGCCTGGAAAGATCTTGAACCTGGTAACGTCGGCGGTTAAAAATTTAGTCTCAAGTACACTCTAAAGGCCTCAGTTTTCAAAAATTGAGGCCTTTTGTTGTTTTACGGTTTCATATGTTGCGATATGGAGACGATAGATGAAAAAGCTTATGCAATTGGTACCGGGATTTCCGGCCTGGCCCGTGCCAAATATTTTTGAATTCAGGCTATGTACAAAGAGTCAATTCAATATCTCCTGAAAGGGGCTTAAAAAATTGAAAGGGGCTTAAAAAATGGCATATGAAAATGTTTCAATTGAAGATCTCGGTGAACTGACTGTTCTAAATGAGCAGAGAGAACAGGTGAAAATATCAACGCTGTGGCGTAAAAAAACAGCGGCTTTAGTGTTTGTCAGACATTTTGGATGAGTCTTCTGCCGTCAGCAGGTTGCTGATCTTGCCCATAACGCAGAACGATTCAATGAACACAAGGTGGCTCTTGTCGTAATCGGGTCGGGTGATCCTGTTCACTTCACGGAATTCCGGGAAAAAACAGGATATCGCGGGTTACTCTTTTCCGATCCTTCACTCAAAGCTTTTTCAGCTTTAGGGTTTTCAAACGGCCTGAAGGGATTTGTAAGTATAGGAACTGTATTTAAGGCTGCGTCTGCATTTAAACAAGGCCATCGGCAGGGTTCAATTCAGGGAGATACATTTCAGCTTGGTGGAGCGATTGTCGTAGATACTTCAGGCACTGTACGCTATTCTTTTTCATCGAAAAAAGCCGGTGATCACCCAAAGGTTGATGATTTGTTAATGGCTCTTGAAGAATAATCGTCTTTAAGGGCTCCACGATAAGCGGATCATTTAAAATGGATTTGATTTCAAAGGATGAATATTAACAAAAGGGGGCCTGATGATAAGATTAAAAGAGTCCATTCTCGTTGAAAGATCCTTGGATTATGTATTTAGATATACCAGTGATTTCAGCCATATTCAGGACTGGGACCCAGGGGTGATTTCTTCGGTCAGGGTACATCAGAAAAAAATCGGCGTTGGTTCACAATATGATCTTGTTTTGAAATTTGGCCCCTTCCGTCCAAAAATGAAATATGAGATTATTGAGTATGACCCGTTTTCCAAGGTTGTATTGAAAGGGGTGGGTGAGTCCTTCACGGCAATGGATACCATTGTTTTTACAAAAACAACCATTGGAACACAAATCGACTACCAGGCAGATATCCGCTTTCATCGGTTTGGTAAGGCTATTGATAAGATTCTGTCTCCCATAATGAAAAAAACAGGTGAGAAAGCCATGGCAGGCCTTGAACAAAAACTTGCCGGAACCCGAGGTCTGCTGCCCAATAAAACGATGTGGTTTAAATCAGGGACCGGCCTGCCTGATTATCTTGCAGATCATTTAATTATCCCAGGAATGATTCTGTTCAGCCGATTCGGGTATGCGTTGGGCAAAAGATTCCGGTCAGAACCAAAGGGTGTGCTATACGGAAAAAAGATCGTATTGACAGGCGGCACCTCCGGGATTGGAAAGGCGGCCGCGTTTAAACTTGCAGAAAAAAAAGCCTTTTTAACCATTATCGCAAGGAATCGTGTAAAGGCTGAACAGATTCAGCAGGAAATTGTTGAAAAAACCGGTAACCCGCATATTGATTTTCTGATTGCAGACTTAAGCCTGATGCAGGACATCAGGGAGGTCTCAGAAACGCTTAAGGCCTCTAAAAAGAACATTGATATCCTCATCAACAATGCCGGTGCATTGTTTAATGAGCGTAAACACACCCCAGAAGGATTGGAGCAGACATTTGCCACGGATCTTCTGGGTGTATTCCTGTTGACACAAAATTTAAAGGATGCCCTTGCCGCATCGGAATCTCCAAGAATTATCAATGTATCATCCGGCGGCATGTATACCCAGAAAATTGAGGTGAACGATCTTGAAAACAGCCAGGGGCAGTATAACGGGGCCAAAGCCTATGCCCGTGCGAAAAGGGGCATCGTCATTTTGACCCAAATCTGGGCTGAACAGTTTAAAACACATGGCATACGGGTAAATGCCATGCATCCCGGGTGGGTGGATACCCCGGGTATTGAAAGGTCCCTGCCTGAATTTCATCAACGGGTGAAAAGGATTTTAAGAACGCCGGAACAAGGTGCGGATACCATTGTCTGGCTGGCATCTTCAAAACGGGCGGGTCAATATACGGGCTTGTTCTGGTTGGACAGGCGTCCCCATGAAACCGTAATCTTTCCCGGAACCTGTGAATCAGCACAGGAAAGGCAGATTCTCTGGGAAAAATTAAACGCTTTTTTGTCAAAGGGTTAAGCTTACCTGGATATCGTCAATTCCACCAACGGTAAAACCCGCTTCACATATGGAAAAATAATACATCCATTTTCTAAAGAATGTCTCGTCAAAGCCCAACCCGGTGATATTATTTTTATTTGACAGGAAGCGATCCCGCCAGTGCGCCAGGGTCGTGGCATAGTGGGTGCCCATGTGATGGACATTTGATATATGAAAATCGGTATGTTCTGATATGGTGTCTTTAAGAACTTTCAGGCATGGCAGATGACCGCCCGGAAAAATATGTTTTTGAATCCAGTCCCTTTCTTTGCAATAGTTCTTATATCGTTTATCTTCGATTATGATGGACTGAAAGAGCATCCTGCCGCCGGGTTTTAGAAGGGCTTGCCCCCGCTTGAAATATGTGGAAAAAAACTGTGGCCCCACAGCCTCGACCATTTCTATGGAGACAATCCGGTCAAATTTGCCTGTTATATGGCGGTAGTCCTGAAGCTTGATGGTGATCCGGTCCCCAAGCCCTTCATCAATTACTCGTTGACATGCCCTGTCATACTGGGCTTTGGAAATCGTAATGCCGGTCACATGACAGCCGGTTTTTTGGGCGGCAAAAACCGCAAAACCACCCCACCCGCATCCGATTTCAAGAATATGATGGGTGTCCCGGATATCTGCTTGGGTCAGGATACGCATCATTTTCCGCTCCTGGGCTTTTTCCAGGGAGTCGTCTGGTTGTTCGAAAATGCCGCATGAATACATCATCTGATTATCCAGGAAAAGTTCATAAAAGGCATTGCTCAAATCATAGTGGGCCCGGATGTTTTCCGGGGTGTTTTTTATGGAATTTATGCGCCTGTCATGGGCGGTTTTTTCCTTTATCCGGGTGAAAAAAGAAAGCAGCAGGTTGCCGTCTGAAAAATGATCACGGTTTTGAATTAATATCTTTAACAATTCCAAAAGGTCCGGGGTATCCCATTCAGAATGCATATAGGCTTCACCGAATCCGATCTCACCGTCCAAAATGATTCTTGGGGAAAAATTGTAGTCCTGTATTTTCATGATCACAGGCTGGGAATCTCCGGGATGGCCGAAACTAATAATTTCCTGATTCGGCATCTTAATCTTAAAGCCGCCGATGGTGATTTTTTTCAGTGCCTTGAAAACGAGTTTTTGGCAGAGGGTTTCAAAAATACCGGGTTTTTGTTTTTTCATTGTCATGGGGCTTTGGGGAATGGGTTTATCATTAAAGGTTAACTTTTTCCTGAAAAACAGTTTAAATGCATGGGCATATATTCTGGGAATACTTAAGTGAGGGGCAAAAGGGTATTCCATTATTGTTTTTAAATGATTAACAGGGGTCATAGGCACGCCGGCACCCTTAAACTCTGCGACCATTATTTTTTTGTTATTATTGAACAGCTCGATTTTAATTTCCAATTCGTCTTTGGGATCTGAGAAATAAAAGTGGTAAATGCCTTCGACTTTGTTGAATGGGGACACGTGGAATACTTTGGGGGTTTGAAATGTTGCAATGCATTTGCCTGATCCCGGCGTGC
>JAQYWJ010000210.1 GCA_030145005.1 Desulfobacter sp.
AATTCCCCTGATGTATTTTATCCTGTTCCGGAGATGTTGTGTTTCCCTGGAACAAGATTGATTTTCACGCCTATCGTCTGTAGCAAATGAATTGATACTATTTTTCTTGCTCGTGCTCTTAATCTTAATCCTGCTCGAATTCATAGTCTGGAGCAAGAGCAGGAGTAAGATTAAGAGCACGACAGAGTCTTTAATTCATTTCCGAAACAAAAGATCCAGGTAAAAATTATCCGTTTTCGATGCACAGGCAAACGTATATGACGGGTCAAGATTGCTTGCTGCCATTTCTTTTCGGATATCTCCGGCCATGACTTTGCCTAGCTCAACACCAAACTGGTCAAAGGGATTTACGCCGAGAATGAATCCTTCCAGAACAGTTCTGGCCTCATAGAAAGAAAGCAGCATACCAACACTTTCCGGTTCCAGGTTATCAATGGTAATGATTGTTGAGGGCCGGTTGCCGTCAAAATTCCTGGCCGGGTCATCGGAACTGCGGCCAAGGGCAAGTGCGCCGGCCTGGGCCAAAAGATTGGCCCACAGTTCCTGGTGGTTGGTCACCCCTTTGGACATTGCCTGAATACCGGTGTATCCCGGCGCTTTTACGCCGATGAAATCAATGGGAAAGGCTTTTCCCTGGTGGGCCAGCTGGAAAAATGAGTGCTGGGCATTGGTGCCGGGTTCCCCGAAGATAATGGTGCCGGCCACCTGGGTTAAACGCTGTCCTTCCGGGGAAACCGATTTACCCAGGCTTTCCATATAAAGCTGCTGGACATGTGGGCTGAGCCGGGCCAACCTTGACGCATAGGGAATAATGGCCTGGGCCGGATATTCCATATACAGGGTGTTCCAAATGGAGATCAGGGCGGCGGTTAAGGCGATGTTTTTTTCTGGAGGACTTTCCAGTACATGGGTATCCATAAGACGGCAGCCGTCCAAAAAGCGTTTGAAAACATCATATCCAAGTGCAAGGCTTAAAGGCAGCCCGCCCACAGCCGAAGATACCGAATATCTGCCGCCGATAAAATCAAACATGTGAAAGGAAGCAAGCACTGGTGTATCGGGATCGTCCCCCGGACTTCCCTTGGCCGTGATGGTGACCATATGATCTAAGGGGGAGACGCCCTGGGCTTTGAGCCATGTGCTGACCTGGTTGAGATTGGCCATGGTTTCGGTGGTGGTATAGGATTTGGAAATTACGATCCAAAGGGTGGTCTCTTTGTCAATGGATTCAATGACCCGGGCAAAATTGTCAATATCCACGTTGGGCAGAAATAAAAGATCCATTTTTCTGTCAGCCCCGGCCAGGGCCTGGTAAACAAATTCACACCCAAGATATGATCCGCCAATACCAATGACAACCGCCTGGGTAAAGGGTTTTCCACATGCCGAGCGGATTTTGCCTTCATGGACTGCTGCGCAGAATTGTTCTATTTTTTCATTGACTTGTTGCATCTGCGTTTTAACGTCCATTTCCTTGAATAAAAGAGGGGAGGGGCCTGTGCCCCGGGCCGCAGTATGCAGCGCTGCACGGTTTTCAGTTGGGTTTACGATTTTCCCCTGGGTCATTTCACTAAATTTTTTAAGTGCATTGGACACGGTTTGAGATTCATGCAGCAAAGATAACGCATTTTCATCAAGCCGCTGACGTGAAAAATCCATAAAAAACCCGTCCATGCCGAGACTGAAATCGGAAAACCGGCCGGGCCGGCCTAAAAGCTGCCGCAGATGGTGATCCGGAGAGCCAAAATTTTGGGCCGCTTTTGTTAATTTTGCATGAAGGTTTTTAATGGAAGGGTCATCCGGATAAAGCAAACCAGCCGGGTTCATATTGATTTCTCCTTGCAATTATTGAGGTGTTCACGAATTTGGGGACGCGGAAGAAAATAAATCCCTCATTTTGCTTGCCTGTTTGTTATTTATAGAATAAAAACAGCAGAGAATAAACCCTTAGGAATATAATTTAAAATTGTTCCCATAATTTTCTAACGTTGAAAAGCTTGACAATAAACGATCAAGTTATCTAAATATCTGAACCATGAATTTTAATAATATCGAGATCCTGCTAAAAAAAGGGGTGAATATCCCAAATCCGTCCACCGTGTTTATCGGTGATGACGTTGATATTGAGCGCATATCCCCGGATGGGGTAACGCTTTTTTCCGGCACCAAACTAACCGGCGCACAAACCCTGATCATGCCGGGCACCGTTCTTGGTTACGAAACGCCGGTGACCGTTGAAAATTGTCTTATGGGGCCGGGTACAAAGCTGCAAGGCGGATATTTTCAGGATACCGTGTTCATGGGGGATAATGTTTTTGGTTCCGGCGGACATGTGCGAAAGGGCTGTATCCTTGAAGAACAAGCCAATGCCGCCCACACCGTGGGGCTCAAGCAGACCATTCTTTTTCCCTTTGTTACCCTTGGCAGTCTGATCAATTTCTGCGATTGTCTCATGGCCGGCGGCACCAGCCGAAAGGATCATTCCGAGGTGGGATCGTCCTTTATTCATTTTAATTATACCCCGAACCAGGACAAGGCAACGGCCTCTATGATGGGCAATGTCCACCAGGGTGTGATGCTTAACCAGCGGCCTGTATTCCTTGGGGGCCAGGGTGGGCTTGTGGGGCCGGTCAGAATCGCCTTTGGATGTATCAGTGCCGCAGGGTCCATTATCCGGAACAGCGAACTGCGGTGCAACCGGTTGATCATGGGCGGGACAATGAGAAGTGCTTCCATTCAATGGCGTCCGGGTATCTACACCCGTCCCGGCAGTATTTTAACTGAAAATGTTTGTTATATTTCAGGGCTGTATGCCTTAAAAGCCTGGTATCGTTTCATTCGTACGCTTTTTACCTGGGACTGGATGTCCCAGGCTCTTGTTTCAGGGTTACAGAAAAATATTGATATCTGTATTCAGGAGCGGATAAAACGGCTGAATGCGTTTGGAGACAAACTTGAAGCGTCAAAGATGATTCTGCTCCAAAGGGGAAAAGGGCAGGGCAGTCAGGCTGTTGCCGCCCATGACACGGTTTTGGAAAAACTGTCCCAGGCGTCATTGATATTTGATCAGGCTGAGAATGATCTTAAAACCCCTGGGCCGGATGGGGAACAATTTATAGAATACATTGACATTCAAAGTATTCATAACAAAAAAGATTACGTGGGTATTATTCAGGGGCTTGACGAATCAATTTCGATCATAGGGTCAGCATGGCTCAAGGGTATTGAAGACCGGATTGTTAGTGCGTTTGGGTTGGAAGTAGAATCTAATAAAAAATCAGGATAACCATTCGAATGGGACAGTTATTTGGAACAGACGGTATACGGGGCAGGGCAAACGCCTATCCCATGACATGCGATCTGGCCATGAAAACAGGCCAGGCAGTAGGCATTTTAACGCAAAAGTCTTCCAACGGATGTGTAATCATCGGTCGGGATACCCGGGTTTCAGGCCAAATGCTTGAATCTGCGATTGCTGCAGGAATTGCTTCCGTCGGTGTTGATGTGATGATAGCCGGTGTTATTCCCACCCCCGGGGTAGCTTACCTGAGCAGTACCATTGAATCCTGCGGGGCCGGTATCATGATCTCCGCCTCCCATAACCCCTATTATGATAACGGCATCAAAATATTTCAAAAGGGCGGCATTAAACTGTCCGATGACCAGGAGAATGACCTTGAAAACATTATCCTTGGCCCGCCCATTGATTTGCCTTCAAAAATTGGAACCATTGTATCTGTCAATGATGCCCAGGCCAGATACGCCCAGTTTCTGGTTGAAAAATTTGATTTTCCAAAAAAGCAAAGAAAACTCAAACTGGTTATTGATACGGCCAATGGCGCTGCCGGTTTTTGTGCCCCGGAAATATTCACGCCTGACATTTTTGATGTAAGTTTTATCCATAACCAGCCAAACGGAATAAATATTAATGAAGATTGCGGTTCCCAGCATACAAAAGATTTAAGCGAGCATGTCAAAAAAGTTAACGCCGACGCCGGTCTTGCTTTTGATGGTGATGCCGATCGTTTGATTGCCGTGGATGAAACCGGGCAGCAGATCACAGGAGATACCTTATTGGCGATTTTGTCCGGATTTGCCAAACAGGCCGGCAAGCTTGGCAATAATATTGTTGTGAGTACGGTGATGAGCA
>JAQYWJ010000211.1 GCA_030145005.1 Desulfobacter sp.
GTGCCGTCAAGCAGCGGGAAAAGGTCCTCGTCCATTCGTCTGCAGAAATCAGCTTGATTATACCCATTGTTTTCAACCAAGGACCGTACCATAAGGGACAGGATAAACCCGGCTTGGGACAGTTGACCTGCTTTCAGGCCATCATGATAACGACCCGGCATGGGGTCCGTATATCCGTCAATCCAATTCCCATAATCCCGGCGAAGGTCGGTAAGATCATAGTACCAATGCGGACCTAAAGCCAGGGCATCTCCGATAAAAGCGCCCATAATGGCACCGGCTGCACGGTCTTTTATTTTCGGGGTGTTCAACATAAGTTTTACCAAAAAGTCATTGAATGGGGTGCCTAATGCTTAAATACCCAGGGGATCACCACAAGCAAACCGGGGTTCATGTAAAGGGATAAGAATGTCCGCCTCTTTTTTTACCTGCACCATGATATCATAGGCCGAATAGGCATCCACATGGGTGCCCGGCGGGATAACGTCCATTTCCATGCCTTTAATTTCCGGCGGGGGATTGTAGTTTTCTTCAATGATGCAGAAGCCGGTGATGGCCGCTTTGCCTTTTGGTGTATCAATGAAAACGGTCAAGCCCCCTTTGGTGTGGACCGGCGTATGTTTAACATAGATGCCGTCAACAATGGGGCCGTCCTCCTTCACTATCCTGATTTGTCCGTTTTCCTCTACATCTTCAATAAAATCTTCCAGATACCGGTAATCCAAGGGGTGCGGGTTGTGTATGGATTCAAGTTCCTGCTCATGCACGTAGAATATGGCGTTTTCACACTTATAGTCGTTTTCGCAATGATCGTTGTGCAGATGGGTATGGATGACAATATCAATGTCTTCAGGTGCAAGCCCGTGTTTTTCTAAGCCCTGTTCAAAGGTATAGATCTTCCCGTTAATGGCCTTTTCCCTTTGCTCAGACTGGATGGGATTCATTTCGCCGGTGTCCACCAGGATATTTTTGTCACCGCCCTTAATTATCCAGCAGAAAATGGGAATGGTATAGGTTTCACCCTGCCCGTACTGGTAGGTCATCATGCTCTTGTCAAATACTTTTGTCCCCATGGCAACGGGGTGGATGGTATAGGTCATTTTATTCCTCAATTGTAGGGGGCTTTCCGAGTCCCTCAAGCACTAAATACGGATTCAATTTTTTCCGACAGTGTGGCGATGTCAAAGGGTTTTAATAAAAAATCCCTGCACCCGTTGTCGATCATCTGCCGGATCTCTTTTTTCGGAGAAAATCCGGAACAGACCAGCACCCGGATGTCCGGATTCAGATGCCGCACAGCATTGTATTTAGAATTGTTTTGCCGGTTCAACCGTATCCGAATATCACCTTTCTGTTGTATAGGATGAAGGCAGTTGAAATGTCAACCTGAACGCTTAAAAACCTTGACAAAAAAAAACACCCGGCGTTTATAAAGGCCGGAAAGGGTTACGATGTCCCATTGCCCGAAAACATGCCCAACTAATGATGGAGGAAAATATGTGTACTGATCAGCAAAATACCCAGCCCCTAATGGCGTTGAATCCGGTGGGGGTTGTGCGAAGCCCGTTTAAAGCGCCCATGCTCATGGCTAAGGATTCCGGGTTATCCCTTGAACTGCGCACGGAAAAAGTCAAAGAACATCATCGCCAGGTGAAAACAGGCATCAGCGAACTGGTCATTGATAAACAATGGGAACCGCTTTTAGATGGCGTTGAAGGGTTTTCCCATATCCTGGTGCTGTATTGGCCCCATCTGATAGATCCATCCCGGCGCAATCTTAAAAAAGTGCATCCCATGGGCAGAAAAGACCTGCCTGAACAGGGCATATTTGCCACCTGCAGTCCGGCCAGGCCCAACCCGGTGCTGGTCACAGCCGTGGTTTTAAAAGAACGCAAGGGCAATGTACTCACCGTACAGGGATTAGAGGCCGTGGACGGCAGCCCCATCATTGACATCAAGCCCTATTCCCAAAACTATATGATCATTGAGGCGCTGAAAAGTCCGGACTGGATGGAACAGATTCGCAGTGAATTGGACGAGGATTAAATCTGTCCCATGCCCCTTTTTCAATGCCCTTGGTCCGCAGTTAAGCGAACGTCAGGCTTGAAGAATGTTAAGACTAAACCCTGCAAAAGAGACAGACAAGGAGAATCCAATGGAAAAAAGTCACACCAATCCATACGCGGCCCTGGATCAGCCCCAGGTGCTTCAATTTTTGTTTCATCCAAGGCGTGATGATTCGGAAAAGGCAGTTTCCGACAAGGAATATTTTATTCCGGTTGATCAGGATGTTGAAGTCGGAGCGGCCTTTCACCTGGGAGATCCGTCATTTCCCAACATTATTTTCTTTCACGGAAATGGCGAGATCGTATCCGACTATGATGATCTTGGCCCCATTTTCAACCGTATGGGCATCAATTTCCTGGTGGTCGACTACCGGGGATACGGCAAATCCTCAGGCTCGCCCACGGTCTTTTCAATGCTTCTGGACTGCCACACAATTCTGGATTTTGTCGTTAACGAACTTAAAAATCGCAATTTCACAGGTTCTCTTACTGTTATGGGCCGTTCCCTTGGCAGTGCATCGGCTCTGGAGTTGGCTGCCACCCGCCAGGACAGCATTGACAGGCTGATCATCGAAAGCGGATTTGCCCATGCAGCGCCGCTTTTGAAAACCCTTGGGCTTGATCCTGACATGATCGGTTTTCAGGAATCACAAGGATTCGGCAATGCCGATAAAATCAGGCATTGGAACAAACCCCTTTTAATTATTCATGCACAGTTTGACCATATTATCGACTTTTCACAAGGCGAAGCGCTTTATAGCCTTTGCCCTTCTGCCGACAAAGACCTTTTGATGATCCCCGGTGCAAATCACAACGATATTTTTATTAAGGGGTTTGATATGTATTTAAACAGCCTGAAAAATTTTCTCATTCCACAGGACTTTTAGGCAGACATGATCCAGAACAAATCATTATACCTGATACTGAAAATCCAGTATTTTATCTATTTCGGCGTGATGGGGATTTTTCTGCCTTATTTTAACCTCTATTGCCATCATCTGGGTTTCACCAGTTTTGAAATCGGTTCCCTGTCTGCCCTGAGGACAGCCATTACCATTGTCTTCTCAATAGGGTGGAGTATTGTTGCCGACCGGTATGCATGGAGAAAACCGATTTACGTTCTATTCAATTTCCTCAGTGCCGCAATCTGGGTCTTCTTTCTGTATATCAATAATTTTTCGGGCATGGTCATTGTGACCATTTTTCACACTATTTTCTTTGCACCCCTCATTGCATTTATAGAAGCCTTTGCAATGGATGAACTGGGGAGTGGGGGCGGTGACAAGAACAGGTATGGCCGGATTCGTGCCTGGGGATCGGTGAGTTTTATCCTTGTTGTGTTTAGTCTGGGCAAGATTTTTGATCTTTTCAGTATCAATATTATTGTTCCTCTCATTCTGGCCGGTTACACGCTTCAGGCGCTCTTCTCGATTCCCATGCCCAAGGCGAAAGCAAGGAAGAAACAATTTCATGCCGGGGTCAGAGAACTCCTCAATGCCCGGACTCTGACCTTTCTCACCTGTTCGTTTCTGATGATCTTCAGCCATGGGACCTATTATGGATTTTATTCCATCTATCTGGAGGAGTTGGGGTATAGCCCCTTTTTTATCGGGTCGACCTGGGCTGTGGCCTCCATCGCTGAGATCGTTCTTATGATCAACTCCGGCAGGATTTTAAAATATATCTCCCTTGAAAATGTGATCTTCTTTTCTTGTTTGGCTGCTGCAGTCCGGTGGTGCCTTTTATGGCGTGCGGTCACAGTGACTGAAATCATGATAGCTCAGGTGCTTCATGCATTTACCTACGGGACATTTCATGTGGCCTCCATCCTGTATATGGATCTGCTTTCAACCGGGGAGACGCGTACCCTGGGGCAGGCTGCCAACAATGCCGTCTCTTACGGCCTCGGCATGATGGCCGGTTTTCTGCTGAACGGCTATTTGTATGAGGCATATGGCGCCCTTCTCTTTTTGATGAGCGCATGTGTGTCACTTTCCGCTGCGGTTGTATTTAGATTCTTGGGCCGCTGATTTGAACCGTATTGTGCTGGGCTTGTTTGCTTC
>JAQYWJ010000212.1 GCA_030145005.1 Desulfobacter sp.
ATCTCAAAAAATGCCATGGACCTTCTCATGGGCTATGACTGGCCGGGCAATGTAAGAGAATTGCACAATGTCATTGAGCGGGGGATTATTCTTTCGGACAACATGGTTATCACAGAGCGCTGCCTGCCCCTTGAGCTTTTGGACACCTCAAGCCGGGACAAAGAAGATACGCCGTTGTTTCCCTCCTTAAAAGAGGTTGAAAAAAAACATATCCGGGCGGTAATGGCGCATGTGGATGACAACCGGTCTAAAGCCTCGGAAATATTAGGGATCAGCAGAAAAACCTTGTATCGAAAATTAGCCGATATCCCGGAATACTCCCAGGCCGGTTCGTAAGAGCCTGTTTAAAAATTAGGGGGGCGAAGCGAATTTTAAACAGGCTCTAAGAACTCAACAATGGCTTAATTGGGATGTTTCAGGGCCGGCTAAAGTGCTGCTGTATAGATGCCAATAACATCTTCCAGGGTCGGACGTCTGGGGTTGGTGACACCGCAGGCATCTTTCTGGGCGTTTTCAGCCATAATTTTCAAATCTTCCTTTTTAACACCAAGCTGGGTGAGGTTGGCCGGGATTCCCACATCCGCGGACAGGGTTTGAATCGCAGTCAATGCGCGTTCAGCAGCTTCCCTGTCGGAAAGGCCATCAATATTTTCCCCAAGGGCTACAGCAATATCCGCATACCGGTCGAGTTTGGCAATCAAGTTGAAGCGGGATACATGGGGAAGAAGAATGGCGTTGCAGACCCCATGGGGAAGATCGTAAAACCCGCCCAATTGGTGGGCCATGGCATGAACATGCCCAAGGCTTGCATTGTTAAAGGCCATGCCGGCAAGATACTCGGCATAGGCCATCTTATCCCTGGCTCCAATATCCTCACCATTGGCAACAGCCGGCCTCAGGTATTGGGCGATCAGCTCAATGGACTTGATGGCACAGGCGTCGGTAATCGGAGTGGCTATGGTAGAGACATATGCTTCTACAGAGTGGGTCAACGCATCCATACCGGTTGCAGCAGTCAGAAAACTGGGCATGCCCACCATGAGCAACGGATCATTAATGGCGATGGCCGGCGTTACCCGCCAGTCCACGATGGCCATTTTCACCTTTCTGCCGGTATCTGTAATAATGCAGAATCGGGTCATCTCGCTGGCTGTGCCTGCAGTGGTGTTGATGGCGATAAAAGGCGGCATGGCCGTGGTAGAAAGATCAACGCCCTCATAGTCGTGAATGGTCCCGCCGTTGGTTGCCACAAGCCCGATCCCTTTACCGCAGTCATGGGAACTTCCCCCGCCAAGGGTGATGATCATGTCACATCCGCTTTTTTTGTAGAGTGCCAGTCCCTCTTCCACATTCTTGTCAGTGGGATTGGGCACCGTATCATCGTAGACCACGGCTTCTGATCCCATATCCGCTTTTATCAAATCGCAGATTTTAGCGGTAATCCCTGCCGCTGTAATCCCCTTATCTGCTACAATAAAAGGTTTATTTACCCCAAGGCTTTTCATCTGCGAGCAGATCTGCTTGTGGGCGCCAACGCCCATGAGGGTAACTGTGGGAATATAAAATCCGTAAACTGCTTCTCCGTTTGACATTTGAATCTCCTTTCTATGTTCACGTAAAATGCACAATCTCAACAACTGCCCCTCTTAGAAGAGCAATTTCGAGGCCATAAAGAAGTCTATAAATTTTTACAGATTCATTTTTTAATTAAATATCTTTTATTTCAATCACTTACTTATGATATTTTTTGTCTTCCCCAGAACGCCCCAAGGATTGTCTATGCTTTTGGGCACAAATTTTCTTGAAAAGAGTGTGGCAAATTGACCCTGCCATTAAACCCAATGGGTCAAAAGGTAACATGTTTTCAATGCCGGCTTTATATAACTCGATGATCAAGTTTTTGTTAATTTGCCCAACTTCGGCGTTGGAAAAAATTTTTAATCCTCGAAATATGTTGTATAGTCGTCCGGTTAAAAATTGTTTTCGCCTTAAATTTGAACAAATCCCCTAAAAACTTGATGATCGAGTATAACAGCCATGTTACCAGTGCCCCGCCGATCTGATGAAACAGCCCGGCGGAAAAACAATTACTGTTGTTTAAATATTTCAGGTGGTTTTGTTGTATTACCGGTGGCGTTTGGATAATTTTCTGTTTTGTAGGATTTTTCACCGGTTTTAATCAGATGATTGGCTTCCGCCATAAAAGCGTTGAATCGTTTTTTACATTCATAAAATCCATGCCACCACGAATAGTCCGGGGCCATCATTGCAGCCCCCATCCTTGCCCGTCGTCCTTCGTGGTGCCATAGTTCATAGTACTCCACCTCAAGGGGTTCATCAAAAAAACGGGTCTTGTCGAGCAGGCCTTTTGTATAAAGTTCGTCAAGTTTGGCCTTAGCCGGTTTGAAATAAACCTCATTATATTCTTTGATGCTCTGATCCATCTGACTGTAATGGGATTCGGTCCACCTTTTTCCATGACACTGCATACAGATTTCCTGCATTTTAGTCCGTTCTTCTTTCCAATTTGTCTGGGCCGGAAGCGGTTTGAAGTCTTCGGGTCTGACTGTCAATGGGGCTTGCAATTCCCAGGATAATCTTTCAGTGACGTCATGGGAGGTCATCACACTGCCGGCACCGGACATATGACATGAGGAACAGGTTGGTCCCCTGAAATCAACACCAGGACTCCATGTGCCCGGAGCGGCGGTCCAGTTGTATTCATCCCCAAAGGCATCGTAAATATCACCATGTTTTGATTCTGTGAAAATTTCAATCTGGGGATGATCCGGACCAAGGTGGCATTGCCCGCAGGCCTGGGGTTTTCTGGCCTCCATAACAGAAAAACGATGTCTTGTATGGCAACTTGTGCAACTGCCTTTACTGCCGTCAAGGTTCAGCCGTCCCACACCGACATTGGGCCAGGTTGCCGGATCAAGTTCTTTATCTTTTAAGCTTAAAACGGTGCCGTGGCAATGGTAACAGCCGTTTACCCGCTCAAAGTCACTGTTCATGCCATCGTTGAGCCAGGGATCTATTTTCCAGATAATCTCAAGGGTATTGGCATGTTTACTCTTACTGTATTGCATTGCTTCATCGGGATGGCAGCGGGAGCAGTCTTTGGGGGTGACCACGGCAGAAACCGGAACCATGTATTTTTTTTGCCCGTATTTAGTATCGTTTGCCTCGTACTCTTTAAAATGGGATTGACTGACGTCGGGATCATGGGCCTCTGCGGCGTGGCAGTCGTAACAAGTAATATTGGCGCCGGCATGACGACTGGCCGCCCAGTCGGAAAAGATGCCCGGATGCTGCTTTTTATGACATTCGATACATGCCATGGCCTCCGGTGACATGGACCGTTCAATCCGAAACTCTTTTGATTTTGGTATATTCATCCGGACATCCGAACATAAAACTGTGGATGTGGATATACCGGTGATAAATACACCCGCCAGCAGTGCACTCAATTTTCTTTTCATGGTATCCCCTTATTTTATTTGTGACCGTTACAAGGTTTATAAATCCTAAATCCCCAATCCTCTATACGGTGCCTGTTTCTGTTTATACCTATAAATTTCACTGTCCACATGAACCAGATTCCTGTGGCAGTCTACACATTTTTTTTCATATCCTTTTTTGGGATATAAAACTGTCCGGTGGGCCAGCATGGCTCCCCTTTTATCCGGGATATTCAAAAGATTTCGGTGACATTTCAGGCATTGTGCATTTTTAAAGGTTTCATAGGCATGATCACGGCTCTTTTCCCGATCATAGGTCCCATAGACAAAATGGACGAATACATCTTTGATGCCGTGGGCCGTTTTTGTATAAAAAAAGTTAATTGTATCCTGCGGGGCAGGCAGGTGGCAGTCCATACAATCAGCGACAAATCCCTGGGCGTTGTTTACATGGGTAGAGGTCTTCCAAGCGTTAAAGGCGGGCTGAATTTCGTGGCAGGAGGCGCAGAATCCAGGCGTTGATGTTCTCGCCATTGTATAGTAGGTCAGGCTAAATACAGGAAAAGCGATAATAATGCCGATAAAAACAAAAATTGCGGGTTTGGCCATTTTTTTCATTTGAAACCTCACGCCTGTTAACAGATAAAAAAATTTA
>JAQYWJ010000213.1 GCA_030145005.1 Desulfobacter sp.
ACACTGCTGCTGTCAATGACGGCGAAGGTGGGCGTCTCGTTTCTGGGAAGTGCGATGGAGCCTGGATTCAGGTGGATGCGATTTTGAATTTTTTCTAACTGGGGCAGGTGGGTGTGCCCCTGGATAACGATATCCGTACCTTGGGGGATTATCAGGGGATCCTTATGCCCGTGATGCATAAAAATGGTTTTATCAAAGGCCTTAAAGCTCAGTTCATGGTAAAATCCTTTACAGAATCCTTCCACGTCACAATTGCCGTAAATATAAAAAAGTTTAAAATCCAGGTCGGCAATAGTTGACCGGATTTGGTCAGGGGCAAAATCAGGCTCATTGTAACTGCCATACCTTGTATCAAACAAATCCCCTGCAATGGCAACGGCATCACCGGGGGCGGCTAAGGCTTTTACAGTGAGCCAGGCCGGGAAATAGCCGTGAAGGTCCGAAAATACTAAAAGCCGTTCCATGATATCAGACCATGCCTTCAATTTTTTCCATGGCTGCAACGCGTTGCGCCAGTGGCGGATGGGAGTAATTTAAAAACACATAAAAGGGGTGCGGGGTAAGGTTGGCAAGATTATCGGCACTGAGTTTTTTTAAAGCCGTTATCAAGGGCCCGGCCTTTTTTGTTGTCAAAGCGGCAAATCGATCTGCTTCGTACTCATCTTTTCTTGAGAAGAACTGCATGATAATGGAGATGACCAGGTCAACCGGGGAAAAAAGAATACTGAAAAAAACAAGACCGGCATATATGGACGGCGTATCCACATAAAATGCCGTGAAAAGGCTTTGCTGGGTGATGAATAAAGACAGAAGGTAGAAAATACCCCCCATCTGAAGAATGCCGAAAATCAGGCGGCGCTGAATATGCTTTTTTTTGAAATGTCCCATTTCATGGGCAAGCACGGCTAAGAGTTCGTCCGGGGTATGGGCGTTGATCAGGGTGTCAAACAGCACAATGCGTTTGTTTTTTCCAAAACCTGTGAAAAACGCATTGGACTTGGTACTGCGTTTGGAGCCGTCCATGACAAAGATCTGAGTCAAGGGAAAATCAATGGTTTTCGCATAGGCAAAAAGTTTGCCTTTTAATTCACTATCTTCAAGGGGTGTGAACTTATTGAATAAAGGCATGATCCATGTGGGAACAATGTATTGAACCGCCAGGATAAAAGCCGTGGTCACACCCCAGCAGATCATCCAGGCCCAGGGACCCGTGCTTTCCAGAAACCAGAATATGGCAGACAGCAAAGGGATGCCTAATGCCAAGGATAAAATCATGGATTTTAGCAGATCCAGAACATAAAGCTTTGGTGTGGTTTTATTAAAACCGAATTTTTCTTCTATGACAAAGGTGGAATAGATGGAAAAGGGCAGGGATATAATGAATTTGCATCCTGCAAGGATACCGATGAATAAGAGTCCGCAGCCAATGGAAGACCATCCGGTTCCCCTGACAAAATTATCAAGGGCTCCGAACCCGCCCAGAAACCAGAACGCTAAAAGGATACCAAGATCAATGGTCGAGGTGATCGTGCCAAATCGGGTGGTGGCCTTAAGATAATGCTGGGACTGTTCATACCGTTTTTGGTCATAGACATCTGAAAATTTTTCAGGCAGATGCGTTGTAAGTCTGCCGATGTTCAGACGATCAGCCACATAATTCATTGTAAAATCAACAATGATCGTAACAAGAATAATGTTGGTGATCGTCTGGTCAGATAAAAACATCGTTCTATTGTGTGTCGGAATTGATCAAATCCCGAAGTTTTCCGGAACATTTAAAGGTGACAACCCGTCTGGCCGGAAGCGTCATCTCTTCATCCGTTGCAGGGTTGCGTCCCTTTCTTGCCTTTTTTTCATTTACACAAAATTTGCCGAAACCTGAAATCATAATATCTTCACCACTTGAAATGGTCTCTTTTATAATTTCAAGAAAGTCTTCCATGATGTCATAGGCAACGGTTCTTGACAGGTTTAGTTCATTTTGTATCTCTTCTGCAATAATAGTTTTGGTCAGTGCCATAATAACTATTTACTCCTGTCCTGCGGCACACAAAGCTCGCTTCTTGAAAGATTAATAAAAACAGGTTCGTAAAATACTTTAAATCCTTCAGGATTGTCAAGATAAGGTTTGTCGGTTATTGCATTTTATTGCAAAATCAACATGATGGTCCTATTATGACGACGGTGTTCTTGCCTTAGAGCCTGTCTACCTGTTTACAGATTGTTTATTGTTCGATAGTCTGTTATTTATCAGGATATAAGACTTAACAGGAGTTCAAACGGATATTTATTCATTATGGAGAAAAAATGAAACAGGTGTTATCCATCACACCCATAGACGGACGTTATGCCCGTCTTACCGGTGTTCTTTCAAATATTTTCAGTGAATCCGGACTGATTCATCACAGGATTCATGTTGAACTTAAGTGGCTGAAATTTCTGATAACGGATTTAAAGGTCAATGAGATTGTACAGGCTGATCAGTCCTTGGATTTATCAGAGTTGGATGTTTTGATAAATGATTTTAATGAGGATTCTGCGCTTAGGGTCAAGGAGATAGAATCCCGGACCAACCATGATGTAAAGGCCGTGGAATATTTTATTAAAGAAAAATTGGATGCGGCAGGGCTGGCCCCAATACGGGAATGGGTTCATTTTGCATGCACTTCCGAAGATATCAACAATACGGCATACGGACTTATGCTTAAAAAAGGCAAGGACCTGGTGGTTGAGCTGCTCAAAACCTTTGTGGCTGAAATTGAGAAGAAAGCCCTGGTTTATAAAAGTATTCCAATGATGTCCCGCACCCACGGGCAAGCTGCTACTCCCACGACCCCGGGAAAAGAGTTTATTAATTTTGCCTGGCGCTTGAATCAGGAAATTCAGGTTCTGGAAAGCACTAAAATCCAGGCAAAAATAAACGGGGCCACGGGCAATTACAACGCCCATTTGTTTGCGTTTCCCGAAATTGACTGGATAGCGGCGTCTGAACGATTTATCCGGGATTACCTGTGTCTTGAACCCATTTTATTCACCACCCAGATAAATCCAAATACGGCCCTGTCCAGGGTGCTTCATGCCATGGTCCGGGCGGCGGCGGTGATGATTGATTTTGACCGTGATATGTGGGGGTATATCAGTTTAGGATATTTCAAACAGCGGGTTAAGGAAGGGGAAACCGGATCATCCACAATGCCCCATAAGGTCAATCCCATTGATTTTGAGAATAGTGAAGGCAATATGGGTCTTGCGATTTCCATGCTGGAACATCTGGCGGTTAAACTACAGAAATCCCGGTTCCAGAGGGACTTGAGCGACAGCACCGTGCTACGCAGTCTTGGTACAGTGTTCGGGTATTTTACCATTGGGATGAAAAATGCCCTAAAGGGCCTGTCAAAAGTCGATTTAAACCATGAGGTGCTTGAAAGGGATCTTGACGATAACCCCGAACTTTTGGCCGAACCGTTTCAAACCGTTATGCGGGTATATGGCGAGGATAATCCATATGAACGGCTCAAAGACCTAACCCGGGGCCGAAAAATTCAGAAAGAGGATTTGGCCCGGTTTGTGGACGGACTTGAAAAGGTGCCGCCTGAGGTTAAAGAGCGCATGAGGGCGCTTTCACCCCAGACGTATTTGGGACTGGCCGAATCCCTTGTGGACAGGTATTTAAAGAAAAAATAAAAAATCATAACCTGAAATCAATTATTGTAAAATTAATGATAAGTGACAAACAAGGGCAGATCCTGCTGAAAATGGCTCGCACCAGTATTGCCGAAAAACTTGGTCTTCCTGTGGATTCAACACAAATTGATTTGAATAATCCTTTTTTGCAAGCTAAACAGGGTCTGTTTGTGACCCTGCATAAAAACGGTGCCTTAAGGGGATGTATTGGTGTAATAGAACCGGTTGAGTCCCTAAAGACAGGAGTTGGGAA
Source organism: Desulfobacter sp. (assembly GCA_030145005.1). Taxonomy (GTDB): domain Bacteria; phylum Desulfobacterota; class Desulfobacteria; order Desulfobacterales; family Desulfobacteraceae; genus Desulfobacter. The sequence goes on from JAQYWJ010000213.1 coordinate 3,938, forward strand.
AACCGCAAGGCTTGCTGCTTTCAACGATTCTCGTTTTTCACCCCTTGCCAGGGATGAATTTGATCAGGTGGATCTGGAGATCAGTCTTTTGTCATTGCCTGAAAAATTTGAATACGGTACGGCAAAAGAGTTGGTCCAAAGGCTTGTGCCGTTCAAGG
>JAQYWJ010000001.1 GCA_030145005.1 Desulfobacter sp.
CACCCCCATGCACACGCACAGATCTTTGTCTTTTGGAAAATGGGACAGACCTTTGTCAAGAAAAGCCATGGCCTTGGGGAAATTTTTTTGCTTCTGGTAAATCATGGCAAGCCCCTGGAACGCTCTATGGCAGGGATAAAACTGCAACGCCTTTTCAAACAGATTCACTGCCATCTGCTCAGCATTTCTGACCCGGTCATCCCGGGCATATTCTCCATGGGAAAAGGTCATGGCAAGCCTTGATAAAAAATCAGCATGCAAGGGAGCAGAGGCTTTATCCGGATGAAGGGTAATGCGGTTGACAAAATCTTCAAGGTGGTCAAAAAAAGCCTGCCTGAGCCGGTCCCCCCATCCCTTAACCCGGGCAAAGTCCATATTAGGATCTAGTTCCCACCAGGGTAAATCTTCAATGTTTTTTTGCCAGACACCATCATGGGTCCATCCTTTCTGTAATGCCCGGTTATACAAGGCTGTACCGGGAAAGGTGACCAGCATGTAGAACACCGTGCTCAGCGGACCTAAGCGGATCATAAGATCAATGCTGTCCTGAATAGTGGCATCCGTCTCTCCCGGCGAGCCATAGATAAAATAGGCCCGAGGCAGGATTCCGGCGGCACGCACCTTTTCAAAGGCGGCCACGCAGGTGTCATTGTCAATGGGTTTGCCAAGGATCTTTTTGATGGGCTCAGCCCCGGATTCAATGCCGAAGCTGATCTGTATACATCCGGCCCGGCGCATGGGGCCCAGTATGCTCTCATCAATATAATCCACCCGGGAGATGGCATTCCAGGTGATGCCAAGATCTGCCCGGATAATTTTTTCGCATAATTCCCTGACTGCATCACAATCCATGGTAAAGGTGTCGTCACTGATGAAAAAATGGGTTACACCTTTTTGGGCAAGCGCCTTTATCTCTTCAAAAAGCCATTGGGGTGAGTGGCGGCGGACAAGGGACGTGCTCCAGAACTTTGGAGAGCCGCAAAAGGTGCATTTCCCGGGGCAGCCCCTGGACATGGCCAGGTGCTGGTAAGTGAAATACCGGGACGGGTGGGGCAGGGTGTCCAGATCCTTTATTAATTCACTTGGGCCTGTGTCATAAAGCTTTGGTCCGTTGCGGAAAACAATGCCGGGAATTTGGCTAAGGTCTTGTACCAGATCAGCTCGGATGACCTTGTCCTGGTGGATGGTGCCAAAACGGGTTTTTACTTTTTTTGCAGCACTGACCAATTTTGCCGTACTGATTTCTCCTTCGCCTTTCACAATTACATCCAGGGCCGGGCAGGCGCCAAACAGGAAGTCTGCCATAAAAGTGGCTCCGGGTCCTCCAAAGACAATGAGGGTGTCGGGCAGGATCTGCCGGGCCTTGTCTGCACATGCCATGGCATTAATCCGGGTGGGACTGGTGACTGAAAATCCGATGATATCAGGCTTTTCCTGCATGATGGATTGGGTGAACAAGGCAAGTGCCTTCTTTTCCGATCCCTTTTCCGACGGGTTGGCCGGGCCTGCCGGTGCAAGATTTAAAATACCTGATATCCAACCCTGGTCCAGAAGCCCGGACGCCAGATAATAAAGCCCGATGGGGACCTGAAGTGCATCCGGGTCCGTAACCCTTGGATCCAGGCAGGATGGATTAACAAACAGAATCTTCACAGTTACAAGGCTTTGAGAATCAGATCTTCAAGCTTACGCTTGGGAACGTGGTGAACCTTATTTTCATCCCGGAAGTACCGGATATCCCCGTCGTCACCCACATCATCAATGCAAGCTTTTTCCACGGGTTTGCCAAGTGCGATGACCAGCTTGACCTCCAGGTGATCATCGATGCCAAGCAGGCTTTTAAGTTTTTTAATATTAATGGCGGCAAACATACATCCGGCCAGTCCCCTTGCCCGGGCCCCGAGCAGCATAGTCTGGGCTGCAATACCGTGGTCGCACCAGAAATTGTTTGAAATGGTGGTATCCCCCAGGATGACAATGTATCCCGTGGGCTGTTCCCCGGGTTCCGGTCCTTTCCAGTCTTTGAGATAAGCAGCCCAGGTCAGGCAGGAAAAAATCTGATCATTTTGTTCCCGGCTGCTGGAAATAATATATTTCAGGGGTTGGTTGTTGGCCCCGGAGGCGGTATACCGGGCCAGTTCCACAAGCTCGGTCAAGGTCTTGGTATCCAGGGCAAACGTATTGTCAAACCGTCTGCAGGACCGGTTGGATTTTACCAGTTCTTTGAATTCATCCATTGTTTTTCCCTTTGGGTGAAAGACAGCCGCCCGTTTGAGTGCTGATCCGGGACATTTGGATATCTATCCAGTCCAGGATTTTGTCCATCTCCTGGGTGATCTCCTGCAACGCCTTTCCCCTGTGGCTGACCTTTGCCTTCTCCTCCATGGATAACTGGGCAAAGGTTTTATTCAATTCCGGGAAAAAGAACAGCGGATCATAACCAAACCCGTTGTCGCCTGCAGGTTCCCGGGTGAGTACCCCTTCGCAGCGGCCTTCATAGGTCAACGCGGCACCCGTGGGCACCGCAATGGAGATCACACATTCAAAAGCTGCTTTGCGGTTCTCTTCATTTTTCATGTCCTCCAGAAGTTTATCCACATTGTCCTGGTCCGTGGCATTTTCTCCGGCGTAACGGGCCGAATATACGCCGGGTGCGCCGCCCAGGGCATCCACGCAAAGCCCTGAGTCGTCAGCCAGGGCTGGATATCCCAGAACTCTGGCCGTAAACGACGCCTTTTTATATGCATTGTCGTCAAAGGTCTCCCCGTCTTCTATCACCTCGGGAATGGTACCGAAATCAGACAGGTTTTTTATGTCAACCGGATAGCCTTGCAGTCTTTCTTTTAATTCCCTTGTTTTGCCTTTATTAGTCGAGGCCAGTACTAAGATCTGTTTCACCTGAAAGCTCCTTGTGCAGTATTAGTCTGTTTTTTTAATTTAAGGCTTAATATAAGTGCAGGTCAAAGGTTTGTACAGGTATCAATGAACACTTTTTTAAATTATCCGGCAACCACATATTGTGCTTGCTTTCAAAAGCCTGAAATCAGTTTAATTGGAAATTAACCGTATTTTTTTATGCGATCCCTTCTCCCCCTTTTGTGCCGTCATTGACAAGGCTATACAAAAACGCTATTTTACCACGTTTTATTCATAGGGTTTACCGTGCCTTAAAGTTTTAAATCAAAACCAAGCGGCCCTTTTTATTTATAAATCCGGAGCTAAATATAAACGAAAGCAGCTATTTTTATGGACAACAAAACAAGCAAACTTCTTGATCTTCGCAAAGAAAAGATAAACGAGCTAAAAACCGAAGGCATCAGCCTGTATCCCAATGATTTCAAACCTGATCACAGGGTTCATGAAGTAAAGAACATCATAGAAAAAAATGCGGATTCCCTGGGCGAAAACGGGCGTAAGTTCTGCCTGGCTGGTCGCATGATGGCCATTAATAAAATGGGGAAATCCTCATTTGTCAGATTCCAGGATGACGGTGAGCAGATGCAGGTATATATCCAGAAAAACAAAGTGGGAGATGATGTATATGCTCTGTTTAAAAAACTGGATATTGGTGATTTTATCGGTGTTGAAGGCCCTTTATTCCAGACAAGAACCGGTGAATGGACCCTGCTTGCCGAAAGTTTTAAGCTTTTATCAAAGTCTGTAAGGCCGCTGCCTGAAAAATTTCACGGCATCAAGGACCCTGAAAAAAGATACCGCCGGCGGTACCTTGATCTTATCATGAATGAAAATACCCGGCAGATTTTTAAAAAACGAAGTGCCATTGTGGCTGCCATGAGACGTTTCTTTGATGAAAACGGATTCATGGAGGTGGAAACACCCATGATGCAGACATTGCCCGGCGGTGCCGAAGCTACACCGTTTAAAACCTGGCACAATGCCCTGGGTATGGAACTGTACCTGCGGATCGCACCGGAATTGTATCTGAAACGACTGGTGGTTGGCGGATTTGAAAAGGTGTTTGAAATCAACCGGAATTTTAGGAACGAAGGGGTTTCCACCCGGCATAATCCGGAGTTCACCATGGTCGAGTTCTACCAGGCCTATGCCACCTATGAAGATCTGATGGACCTGACCGAAGAGATGTTTTCCACCATTGTCACTCAGATTGCCGGGGACAGCAGCGTTGAATACCAGGGCTTGACCATTGACTTTTCAAAGGGATGGAAACGTATTTCCATGATAGATTCCCTGTCAGAGATCGGGGGTGTTGATCCGGCCATTGTCAATGACACCCAGGCGCTGCTTGCGTACGCTGAAAAGGAAAATGTTCAAATCGCCAAAAAGGACCGGCACGGCAAAGTGCTGACTAAACTTTTTGATGCTTTTGTGGAGCCTAAGCTCATTCAGCCCACATTTATTACCGGATATCCGGTGGAAGTCTCTCCCCTGTCCAGAAAAAGCGAATCAGATTCTGAACTTACGGACCGGTTTGAATTATTCATTGCCGGAAGGGAGATCGCCAACGGATTTTCCGAAATCAATGACCCCGAAGACCAGTATAACCGTTTTGCCATGCAGGTGCGTCAGCGTGATGAGGGCAATGATGAAGCCCATATCATGGATACTGAGTATGTCCAGGCCCTGGAATACGGAATGCCGCCCACGGCAGGGCAGGGGATCGGCATTGACCGCTTTGTCATGCTGCTGACGGATGCTGCCTCCATACGAGAGGTAATTCTTTTTCCACATATGAAAAAAGCATAAAAGGTGTCTGTGGGGGCAGAACTTTTCATAGCCGGAAAATATCTTCGGGCCAAACGCAAGGAGGGATTTATCTCTCTGATCACCCTGTTGTCCGTGGCAGGTGTTATTCTCGGCGTCATGGCACTGGTAGTGGTTATTGCCGTCATGAGCGGATCGGAAACAGAATTTAGAAACAGAATTCTTGGACTCGAACCCCATATTCTGGCCATGAACTATTCCGGCCACTTTGCTCCTGATCCGGACATGGAAGACAAGATCAGGCAGACCCCCGGGGTCACAGCCGTATCTCCCATCTTATTCGGACAAGCCATGATACGCACGGCAAACTCTTTTTCCGGCATCATTCTCAGGGGGATTGAACCGGAAAAAGGGGCCGCACTGATTAAAGGATACACGCCCGAAGACCTTGGGAACGCATTGAACAAAACAACTATCACAAAAGGCCTTCCCGGTATTATTCTTGGTCAGTCCCTGGCCCATGCCGTAGGGGTGATGGAAGGCGACCGTGTGATCCTTATGTCGGCATCGGGCATTATCTCCCCCATGGGTCAAATCCCATCCATGAAGCAGTTTGTGGTCACCGGCACCTTTAAATCCGGCATGTCTGAATATGATTCCAGCCTGGCCTACGCCCGGCTGGATCAGGTACAGGCATTGGTGTCGGCCAAAGGCAAAGTTTCGGCTTTCGGCATATGGACCGATCAGATATTCAAGGTAAAAAGTCTGAGCCAAAACGGGCTTGGTTTCATTGAATATCCGTATTATTTGCGCAACTGGATGGATATCAACCAAAGCCTCTTTTCAGCACTTAAACTTGAAAAAACCGCCATGTTTGTCATTTTAACGCTGATTATTCTTGTGGCGGCATTTAATATTGCATCGGCACTGATTATGATGGTTATGGAAAAAACCCGTGATATTGCCGTATTAAAAGCAATGGGCGCCACAAATGCCATGATCCGCCATATCTTTATAATCAAAGGGATGATTATCGGCATCATCGGCACGGGTATCGGGACAACGTTCGGGGTGGTGATCTGTTACATCCTTAAACGATACGAATTTATCAAGCTTCCCGAGGCATACCCTTTTGCCACCCTTCCGGTTCAACTTGAATATTCGGATGTTATTTTAACCGCAGTATCCGCCCTTTTAATCTGTTTTCTGTCCACCCTGTATCCGTCATATAAAGCGTCACGAATGAATCCGGTGGAGGCCATAAGATATGGATGACACGCCGTTGATTCAACTGAACAAAGTTTCACGGTTCTTTGTATCCAAAACAGCTGCGCTGGACATTCTGCACAAGGCGGATTTATCCATACAACAGGGCGAAACCATTGCTATCTTGGGGGCTTCAGGTATTGGAAAATCCACCCTGCTGAATATCATCGGCACCCTTGACAAGCCGGATGAGGGCAATCTGCTGTTCAGAGGGGAACAGATCCTGGGGTACAATGATGAAAAACTTGCCACCTTTAGAAACAAAAATATTGGTTTTGTTTTTCAATTTCACTATTTGCTCCAGGGATTTACAGCCGTTGAAAATGTAATGTTGCCTGGGCTGATCAGTGGTCAATCTAAAAAAACTATTGAAAAACATGCAGTAAATATGCTTGAAAGGGTAGGACTTGGTGCCCGAATCAAATACAGGGTGGAAGATCTGTCCGGCGGCGAGCAACAGCGGGTGGCCATCGCAAGGGCGCTTGTTATGGCTCCGGCACTGTTGCTGGCTGATGAGCCCACCGGCAATCTTGATCAAAAGAACAGCCACGCGGTTCACCAACTCTTGAAAGAACTTAACCGGGAAATGGGAATGACTATTATCGTGGTCACCCACAATTCAGATCTGGCTGGTTTGATGGACAGGAGACTGACGTTGAAAGACGGGAAAATCGTACCGGCATAAAAAGTAATAATTTATTAAAATAAATTACTTAGGGCTATCTATGAAAAGTATTAAGTTCAGTGTATTGCTTGCAGCGTTTTTCTGTCTTTTGGGAACAGGCCTTTTGTCTGCCGAGGAGCGGGTCGCAGTGGCATTATTCCCCTTTCATGTCCAGGCAGAGCAGCCTGATGAGAAAATTGCGTCGGCTCTGTCAAAAATGTTGAAGGAAAAACTTGAAAAAGACGGTGCAAGAGTAATGATTAGCGACACCTTTGTTGACACAACTGACTGGGGATACGATCAATTCCGCCAGGAGGGTATCCGTTTAGGTGTTGACTGGATCATTACCGGCGACATTTTTATAGCCGGGCAGGCTGTGAGCATTGATTCGCAAATGCACAATGTGTATGAAAAACAGGCGCCTTTAACCTTTTTTTCACAATCTCCTAGTCTTTCAGAATTGTATGCAGGGGCAACTTCCCTGGAAAAAGATATTATAGGCGAATTGTTTCAGCAAAAAATCATTTCAGCCATTACCATCAAAGGCAATGTGCGTGTTGATGCAGATGCCATTCAGAGGGTCATCTCATCCCAAAAAGGCGATCTTCTAGATCGCACCGCTTTAGGCAATGATTTGAACAGCGTTTATAAAATGGGTTATTTTGATGATGTGGTCATCAAAAAACAAAATATGGACAAAGGGGTTGAGGTTATTTTTGAAGTCCAGGAAAAATCCAGCGTCCGTAATATCCGTTTTGAAAACAATCATATTTATGAAGAACAAGAATTATTTGAGGTTGTCGGGACATCAACCGGGTCCATTCTCAATGTATATAAGCTGAACAATGATGTGGATAAACTCAAACATCTGTATTATGAAAAAAATTATCATAACTGCCGGATTTCCTATGACATCAAACCATTGAAAAACCATCAGGCCGATATTATCTTCAATATTGAAGAAGGTGAAAAAGTAAAAATTACTGCCGTTGAGTTTGAAGGCAATAAATATTTTGACGATGATGATATCAAAGATGAGATGCAGACCCAGGAAGAGGGCTTCTGGTCATTTATAACATCCTCGGGAGAACTTGACGAAACGGAACTTGATAATGATGTGCTTCGATTAGAAGCCTTTTATAAGAACAACGGATTTATAAATGTCAAAGTATCTGATCCTGTAGTGAATATGGGAACAGAAGAGATTACCATCCAGTTTAAAATTGATGAGGGAGATCAATATAAAAATGGCGTGGTTAGTATCAAAGGAGACATTCTTACCACCGAAGAAGAGCTTTTAGCGCTTCTGGTTTCCCAAAAATCTGAATTGTATAACAGGGAACTTGTCCGCAAGGATATGATTACCCTTAACGATTTTTATGCCAACCGGGGTTATGCCAATGTCAGGGTAACTCCAAAGGCGGATAAGAATGACGCGGAAGCAATTGTAAATATAAGCTTTGTCATTGATAAGGGGCCGCTTGTTTACTTTAACCGGATCATTATTACCGGCAACGAAAAAACCAGGGACAAGGTTATCCGAAGAGAACTTGCCATTGAGGAGCAAGGTCTTTACAGCATGAAAAAAATTCAGCGCTCCAACAGGAACCTTGTATTCAAAGACTATTTCCAGAATATCAACATTAAACCGGTTAAAACCAAAGAAGAAAATAAGCTGGACGTTCAGATAAACGTTGAAGAAAAACCCACTGGAAATTTTTCTTTTGGCGGCGGTTTCTCCAGTGATGACGGTGCCTTTGGCCAATGTTCCGTTGAAGAGCGTAACCTTTTCGGCAAAGGGCAGACAGGCAAATTCACCATTCGGATGTCCGGAGAAAAGGCGTTGTATAATATCGGATTCACCGAACCCTGGCTGTTTGACAGACCAATTTCAGCTGGGTTTGATATATATAAACTTGAAAATGAATACGATTATTATGACAAAGATGCCATGGGGCTCACCCTGCGCGGTGCCTCCCGCCGATTCTGGGATTACACAACCATTGGCCTGGTTTACAATATTGAGAAGTTTGATATCGAAGATGTGGAATCCGATTCTACATCGGTTAGTGAAGGCTCTTATCTTACCTCAAGTATTATGCCCTATATCAGTTATGATTCAAGAAATCATAATTTTTTACCCACAAAGGGCATATACCACAAACTGTCCATTGAGTATGCGGGTGAATTTTTAGGCGGTGAGATTGATTTTACCAAATATCTGGTGGAATCAGCTGTATTTTTTCCTTTGTTCTGGAAATTTTCAGCCGGTATCTACGTCAAGGGCGGGTATCTTGATGACAGAACCGATGGGGATCCGGATATAGACTGGGAACGCTTCTATCTTGGCGGTATCAATTCCATCAGAGGGTTTGACAATACTGACATCAACGGTACCAGAGACGGCTCCGCCATTGAGGTTGGCGGTGAGACATATTGCCAGTTCAATATTGAAATGATGTTTCCCATTGCAGAGGAACAGGCGGTTTACGGCATCTTTTTCTATGATAGAGGCGATGTATATAACGACGGTGAAACTATTGATTTTGGCGATCAGTATTCCAGTTCAGGCTTTGAACTTAGATGGAATTCCCCCATGGGTCCCATCAGATTGGCCTATGGTATTGTTATAGACGGTAAAGATGTTAAGAGTTCCGGTGATGGTCAGTTTGACTTTTCAATTGGTGCATTTTTCTAAAAAATTAAAATTTTATCTTCGGAGGCATAAATGAAAAAAAGCATTATAGTTCCGGCAGTTTTGATTATTGCCGCAATGTTCACTTGCAGCGCGTTTGCAGCTGATGCGGCTAAAATAGGTGTGGTCAGTTTTGAAAAAATAATAAAAGAATCCAGTGCCGGCAAAGTGATGCAAAAAGACCTCAAGGCTAAACTTGATGAACTTCAGGCAAAACTTCAGGCTGAGGAAAAGAGAGTTAAAGATATGTCAGCGGCTTTAGAGCGTGAAGCCCTTGTGCTCAGTGCTGAAAAAAAACTTGAGCGTCAAAGGGAACTGCGGGATAATGCGGATGACTTAAAAAAAATGAACGCTGATTATACCCAGGAAATGAAGATTCTGCAAAACAAGCGGATGAACCAAATACAAAAAGATGTTTTTGACATCGCCAACAAAGTAGGAAAGGCACAAGGGTATCTTTTGATCTTTGAAAAAAAAGTCGCCGGTGTTATCTATGCTGCAGATAAGGTGGATATCACTGATGAGGTAATCAAAGAATATAATTCAATATACGCTAAGAAAAAATAATTCATGCTTACAGCAGACCAAATAGCTGCTATGGTAAATGCCCGGATACATGGGGATCCGGGCACAATCATTTCCGGGGTATCATCCTTTGACGATGCAGGGCCCAGGGATTTGACTTTTGCGGTGGATCACTCTTTTTTCTCCCGGCTGAATGAAACAAAGGCCGGGATCATCCTTGTTCCCAATGAAGCCCCTGCGGTTTCGGGCATAACACTTCTTTACAGCGATAATCCGAAACTTGCTTTTTTTAAGGTTGTGGCGCACTTGATGCCTGCAGAGCCGTTAAAGGAATTTATTCACCCTTCAGTTGTTATTGCAGACGACTGCACTATTGGTGACGGCACACGCATTGAGGCCCATGTCAGCATAGGGCAAGGCTGCACCATTGGCAGTCATGTTCACATCATGGCCAATACGGTGATCGGAAAGCAATGCCGGATCAATGATTCCTGCCGGATCAGCCCCAATGTCACCCTGGCAGATAAAACGCGAATCGGCAGGCAGTCCATTGTTCATCCCAATTCAGTCATCGGCTCTGACGGGTTTGGGTTTGTCCAGGACGGACACGCCCATACCAAGCTGGTACATACAGGGTTCGTCCATATCGGTGATTGCTGTGAAATCGGTGCCTGCAATACCATTGACAGGGGAACTTTAGGCATAACCCGCATCGGCAACGGCGTTAAAACGGACAATCAGGTCCACATCGCCCACAATGTTAAAATCGGAGACAATACACTGGTGGTGGCCCAGGTGGGTATTGCCGGGAGCACCACCATCGGCAGAGACGTAATTATTGCAGGTAAAGCCGGTATTTCCGGCCACCTGAATATAGGAGACGGAGCCATTGTCGGCCCCTATGCCGGCGTCACCGGAAATGTTCCCCCGGGCAATATCGTTTCAGGCATCCCCCACATGCCCCATAAAATCTGGCTGAAAGTATCCCGTATCATACCCCGGCTACCCAGTTTAAGAACACGACTGCTTTCCCTTGAAAAACGAATAAAAAAGCTGGAAAGCAACCGGACGGAGCAACCATGATTCAACCGATTCATCCAACTGCAATTATTGATTCATCTGCCAGGATAGATGAGAATGTCACCATTGGCCCTTATACCATTGTCAAAGGAGATGTTACCATTGGATCCGGCACAACCATAGGTCCTTACTGCACGATTGACGACCATGTCACCATCGGTCCGGACTGTAATATTTTTCAGTACGCCTCCATTGGCGGCGCCCCCCAAGATCTTAAATTTCACGGAGAAACCACCCATCTGACCATTGGCAGGGGGTCCATTATCCGTGAATTTGTCACCATTAACAGGGGCACGGGTTTTGGCGGAGGCCTCACCGAGGTGGGTGAAGAAAACTATCTGATGGCCTACACCCACATTGCCCATGACTGCAAAACCGGTAAAGGTGTCATCCTTGCCAACAGTTCAACCCTTGCAGGACACATTGAAATCGGAAACTATGCCACTATAGGCGGTCTTGTGGCCATTCATCAATTTGTCAAAATCGGAGACTATGCCTACATCGGCGGTAAATCCGCTGTGGTAAAAGACATTCCGCCCTTTGTCATTGCCGCAGGTGACAGGGCCACCCTGCATGGACTGAATAATGTGGGCCTCAAGCGCCATAATTTTGAAACTTCCGCTATTCGTCAGTTGAAAAAAGCGTACCGGATATTTTTCCGGATTGGACTGACAGTGACCCAGGCCGTGGAAAGAACCAAAGCAGAAGTTGAACAACTTCCTGAAGTCGTGTTCTTTACTGAATTTATAAAAAATTCAAATCGTGGGGTGACACGTTAATTTCCATGAACGATACCGAAGGCAATAGTTGTTCTTCCCACATCGGCCTGATTGCAGGAGGTGGGCAGTTTCCGCTGCTTTTCACCCAAAAGGCACGTGCAAACGGTTATAAAGTTATTGGGGCAGGATTCCACAGCGAAACGGACCCCCAACTTGCCCAACTGACCCACCGGTTTGAATGGCTTTATCTTGGCCAGCTCAGCAAACTGATCCGCTATTTTAAATCCCATGGTGTCACCAGGGCTTTGCTCATGGGCTCCATCAGCAAGGCCAATATTTTCAAAGATATAAGACCGGATTTCAAAGCTCTTGCCTTTATTGCTAAAACTGCGGGCACCCACGATAATAATATCCTTTCATCCTTTGCGGATCTTTTGGAAAAGCAGGGTATTACCCTGGTACCTTCCACCTTTCTTCTGCCGGAGCTTATCAGCCCCAAAGGATGCTGGACAAAGCGAAAACCGGACAGATCAGAAAAAAAAGATATCCAGCAGGGATGGAAGCTTGCCAAAGCCGTTGGCCTTCTTGATATCGGCCAGTGCCTTGTTATTTCCAATGGTACGGTACTTGCTGTAGAAGCCATTGACGGCACGGACGCCACCATAGAACGGGGAGGGCGGCTGAGCCGGGGCAATGGGGCCACAGTTGTAAAACTATCCAAACCCCACCAGGACTTACGCTTTGATTTACCCTCATCCGGATGCACCACCATCGAAACCATGCACCGGTCAGGTGTAAATGTGCTTGTGCTTGAAGCTGAAAAGTCAATTTCATTTGACCGTGAAAAGATGATTGCCCTTGCAGACAAATACAATATCTGCATAACCGCTGTGACCGAGGATGAGATCCATGAATAACGACCATGGGCTAACCTGGTCTATCGACACCCAGACACAACCCACCACAAAAAATGTAAATAATTTAATAGGTTGTCCGGATTTTCATACGAAAACGACCCGGCATATCATGATCCTTGCCGGTGAACCGTCAGGCGATTTCCACGGGGCAGCCCTGGTGCGGTCATTAAAACAACTTTGTCCCGGTACCCGGATCACGGGTATTGGCGGTAAAGCCATGACAGGGCAGGGGGCAGACATTTTCTTTCCCATTGACAAGCTGTCTGCCATGGGACTTGTTCAAGTGATCAAGCAGTTAGGCGCCATTAAACAGGCTTTTTCCCTTGTTAAGCGACGATTAAAAACAGATCCCCCTGATGCTGTTGTGCTCATTGACTATCCGGGCTTTAATTTAAAAACCGCTAGCTTTATCAAACAGCATTATGATATTCCTGTCTGTTATTATATTGCACCAAAGGTCTGGGCCTGGAATTCAAGACGTCTGGATACCATTGCAAAATTTACGGACCATGTGGCACTGATCTTTCCCTTTGAGATCCCCATTTATAAAGCCAAAAAAATTTCTGCCACCTATGTGGGAAATCCCCTGGTGGATGAATATCCCCAAAGCCTGCCGATTTTGGACCAAGACAATAAAAAAGGCCTGGCCGGTGATCTGGTTATCGGTCTGCTTCCGGGTTCTAGATCCGCTGAAATTGATAAACTGCTCCCTGTCATGCTGGATTCCGCTGGTATGATTACAAAAAGATATCCCAATTTAAGATTTCTTATTTCATCCGGCATTAGACAGCATGAAGAACGCATTAAACATATTGTTTTTCACCATCCAAACAGCGATTTATGCAGGATTGTAACAGGGCGGCCAAAACAGATTTTTGACCGGGCCAACCTTCTGATTGCCACATCGGGAACCGTTACGCTGGAAGCTGCTTTAAATCATGTCCCCACTGTAATTATTTATAAAATGTCCCCTGTGGCCTACCGGCTTGCACAGCTGCTTGTGAAAACCAAATACATCGGACTGGCCAATCTGATTGTCGGCCGCCAGGTGATGCCGGAGCTGATCCAGGACAACGCCAATGCCGGAACCATCAGTGAAACCGTATTGTCAATGATACCTGAACTTGAGAATCATAGACAGCAACTTCATCAGGTCCGCAGACGATTAGGTCTGCCGGGCGCTCCGAAACGCACGGCAACCATTATATTTAACCTGATTCACAAACATGAGGTAAAAAACAAAAATTATCTGCCGATGCCAAAAGTACCTGTTTGACAAATTTAGGTAAGAACGATTAGATTATTCATCTTCTAAGATTTCAAATTATTAGGAAATATTGTCGTTTATGAGTTTCGAACTGACCCTGTTATGTGTCTGCCTTTTTCTGTCAGGTTTTTTTTCCATGTCTGAAACAGCGCTTTTTTCCATCTCCAGAGTCAAAGCCTTTCATGTTTCTAAAGATGGTTCAAAGTCCGGCCGGCTTATTCTGGAGATGAAGGAAGACTCCCACACCCTTTTGACCACCATTCTCATAGGCAACAACCTTGTAAACATTGGTGCATCTTCCCTTGCCACATCCCTTGCCATTGACCATTTTCAGTCCAATGCCGTGGGGATTGCCACCGGTGTCATGACACTTCTGATTCTTGTTTTTGGGGAAATTTTTCCAAAATCTTTTGCCAACCACAACAATGTAGTGGTTTCAAGGGCGGTCATATATCCCCTATACTGGTTGTCAAAAATTTTATGGCCTTTGATCTTTGTTCTTAATTTCATACCTAAACTGCACGGCACCATATACAATTCCCAGGAGACCGTGACCGAGGATGAACTGATGACCATGGTGGAAGTGGTGGAAGGGGAAGGTGAAATCAAGGAGGAAGAAAGGGAATACATCACCAATATCTTTGAATTTGATGATACCTATTGTTCTGAAATTATGACACCCAGGGCAGACATGTTTGTGGTGGATGCAGCTGAAGGCCTGGATATTCCAAGGGTTCTAAAAACAGGATTTTCACGCATTCCGGTGATTGAGGATACCATAGATAATATTGTAGGGATTCTGCATATTAAGGATCTATTTTCCAGATACCTGGAAAATAAAGGTTCCGAGGCGCCCCCGGACAGCCTTGATGTCAAAGCGATTATGAAAAAGCCGTATTTCATACCGGAATCAAAGAAATTGGATTCACTGCTTAAAGCCTTTAAGGCAAAAAAGAGCCATATGGCTGTTGTCGTTGATGAATATGGCGGCGTGTCCGGTATCGTAACCCTTGAGGATGTGGTTGAAGAAATTTTTGGAGAAATTGCCGACGAGTCCGATAAAAATACACCGGACATTGTCCAGATCAAAGGGAACAAGTGGCTGGTGTTAGGTAAAACAGATATATATCATCTTAACAAAGAGTTAAACTTGGGTATTCCCGAATCTGCAAACTACGATACGGTCTCGGGATTTTTCCTGGAACTTGTGGAGCGTATCCCCAAACCCGGAGAGTCCATCCGCATGAATAACTGGCTCTTTTCGGTAAAAGACATGGATGGCAACCGGATTCAGTCGTTTATTATTAAACCGGTAGAAGAACCCTGATTTGCGCTGTACCAGACATTTGAAATTTTGGCATCCAAAATTTGACCGCTTGAATCTATTGACAGAAACAGATTTGACGTATAAGGTCTTAAAAAAAATATAAGGGAAACAATAGTTCAATGCATTTTATCTTTAATAAAAATTTTTATTTTAGCACTCGATTTTATAAAAAGGACAGCCTGCCTGTGGACTACTGATTTTTCCCATAAATTTAACTTAAATCACTAAAACCGCAGCAGGCAAGGCCTGAGGCGGTTTTTTTTATTTAAAGCCGATTATAAAAAAGGAAATTAACATGACAGACCGTGGGATCAAGGAAAAAGACAATCAAAAACAAACCGGGGGGGAGACTTCCTCACTGTCTCCGCTTCGTGGGGAAATTGACCGCATTGATGAGCGCATTCTTGAACTGATCAACCAACGCCTTGAGATCGGTAAAAAAGTAGGAGAGATTAAAAAACAAAAAGGCAGTCAGATTCTGGACCGGGCCCGGGAACGCATGGTGATTGACCGGCTTTCCCAGCTGAATCCCGGCCCTGCGGATGAAAGCCTGATCCAGTATATTTTCAATGTGATCATCACGGCCACACGGGAAATCCAGAAACCTAGAACTATTGGTTATTTGGGGCCCGTTGCCAGTCATTCTCATATTGCAGCCCTTCATTATTTCAGGCATTGCGGGGAATTTGTAGAACAGCCCGGTTTTTTTGATATTTTCAACAATATTAAACGAAAAGAACTTCATTTCGGCATTGTCCCCGTTGAAAATTCCATTGAAGGGGCTGTCAACTATACCCTTGATCTGTTTGCCGAATTTGATATTCATATTACGGCAGAGCACTATGAGCCTGTTTCCCATGATCTGTTATCCATCACAGGGGAACTCAAAGACGTTAAAACCGTTTATTCCCATCCCCAGGCCATTGCCCAGTGCAAAAACTGGTTGAAGAAACACCTGCCCCATGCCATAGTCATGGAGACTACCTCCACATCAAATGCGGCACTTATGGCCTCAAAGGATGAACAGATTGCCGCCATTGCATCGGGTAAAGCGGCTCATTTTTATAACTTGCTGCCGGTGGCATCGCAAATACAGGACCGTGCCGGTAACATTACGCGGTTTCTTGTGATTGGGGGAGATCGCCCGGAAAGAACAGGGAATGATAAAACCTCTATTATGTTTGCCACGAATCACACGCCGGGCGCTCTTTTCAGGGCGCTTTCGCCTGTGAACCGAGCCGGCCTGAACATGGTTAAACTTGAATCCAGGCCCACGCGCCACTATAACTGGAGCTATCATTTTTTCATGGATATTGAAGGGCACATCCAGGACGAAATTGTATTTCAAACCATTGAACAGATTCGAAGCCAGGCCCTGTATTTAAAGGTGTTGGGATCGTACCCGATTTTGGCAAAACAGGAGAGATTACAATGATTGACGCTGCCACCCGGTTATATTGTGTATTCGGCAATCCTGTCAGACACTCTAAAGGCCCTTTAATTCATAATGCAGCGTTTAAAAATAAGGGCATCAATGCCGTTTACCTTGCCTTTGAGGTACAGGATGCTGCCAAAGCGGTACAGGCTGTGCGCACGCTGGATATCCAGGGCGCTTCCGTGACCATTCCTTTCAAGGAATCCATCATGGAACATATTGATTGGATCGACCCCACAGCCCGGGCCATTGGTGCCGTAAACACGATAGTCAATGAAGACGGCGTGTTAAAAGGCTATAATACGGATTGTCAGGCCGCTGTTGCACCCCTTGTCCCCTTTGGCATTTCAGGAAAAACTGTCTGTATTGTGGGTGCAGGCGGCGCAGCTCGGGCTGTAGCCCACGGTATTGCAGCCCAAAATGGGGACATCATCATCACCAATCGAACGGAACAAAAAGGGCAGGCCCTTGCTGAAACGGTTAACGCACGGTTTATACCTGCCAATGAGATGGCAAACATCCAGGCAGATGTGGTAATCAACACCACAAGCATCGGCATGACACCCAAAGCGGACAAAATAAGCTTTCCGCCGGAAGCATTAACATCTGAAATGGTGGTGATGGATGTGGTGTATACCCCGTTGAGGACCCGGTTGCTTGAAGCGGCGGAACAAAAGGGCTGCACAACCATTGACGGCCTGTCCATGTTCATTGCCCAGGCAGCAGCCCAGTTTGAATTATGGACAGGCATCACCCCTGATACGAACCTAATGCGGGGCACTATATTAACGACTGATTAAAGGAGAGCGTCATGAAGCAGGTAATTTCCAGAAATGTCCAGGACCAGGTGGTCAAAATACCGGGCTCCAAGAGCATTTCACACAGGATGCTGATTTGTGCAGCCCTGGCCGACGGCATATCTGAAATTTATAATGTACTGGACAGCCAGGATATTTCACTTACCCGCAAAACCCTGGAGTGCATGGGTGCTCAAATTGAAAGCAGACAAGACGGGGTCCTGTCGGTCACAGGTTTCGGCGGACGGCCAAAACCCTGGCCGGATCCCATCCACCTTGGTAATTCAGGCACGTCCATGCGCCTTTTAGCAGGGATTGCCGCCCTTGGCAGTACCCCATATACCCTGACCGGGGATGAGCGCATGCGTCAACGCCCCATGGGAGAGCTTTTAGATGCCCTGGGCCGTATCCGGATCAGTGCCGGCTCCCAAAATAATGAAGGTACACCGCCGGTAGTGATCCAGGGCGGAGACAGGGCAGGGGGGCGGACACTTCTTGATTGCTCCCGGTCAAGCCAGTACCTGTCTGCCCTGCTCATGGCCGGGGCTTTTTTTGACCAAGGCCTTGTGATTGATCTGACAGGGCCTGCCGTGTCTCAACCTTATATTGATTTAACTTTGGATGTGATGAAGCAGTTCGGGGTCAATGCCTTCCAGATATCCGACACCTGCTATGAGGTCCCGGGGGGCCAGACTTACTCCTCCGGGACCAGATCCGTGGAGCCCGATCTTTCCAATGCCGGTTATTTCTGGGCAGCAGGCGCTGTAACAGGTGCGGATATCGGCGTGGATAATATCGGTACAGCCTCTTTGCAGGGCGATTTGAAACAGGCATATATATTTGAGAAGATGGGCTGTATGGTAAATCATGATGGACGGGTTCTGCGGGTAAAGGGCCATCCCCCCTTGCACGGCGTGGATGTGGATATGTCCGATACCCCGGATGCCGTACCTGCTGTGGCTGTGACAGCCGCGTTTGCAGAAGGCACCACCCGGATTACTAATATCGGTCATCTTCGGGTCAAGGAGTGCGACCGTATTGATGCGGTTTGCTCCCAGCTCACCAAAATGGGAATTCAAGCGGTGCAGGGACCGGATTTTATGGAAATTACCGGCGGCACACCCCATGGCGCAGTCATTGAAACCTTTAACGACCATCGCATTGCCATGGCCTTTGCCGTTGCAGGCCTTAGGGTGGACGGCATTCAAATTGAAAATCCCGTGTGCGTGGAAAAATCATTCCCCACATTCTGGCAGCTTTTTGATGCCCTGTAAAAAGGAGAGACCATGGGTCCCATTTTTCTTATCGGATACCGGTGTACCGGTAAAACCAGTACCGGAAAGTATCTTGCCGATCTTTTGAACAAAACGTTTCTGGATACGGATCTGGTTTTGGAATCAACTTACGGCACCACCATTGCACAGATGGTGGCCCGTCGCGGATGGTCCTATTTCAGGGCAAAAGAAACTGAAACGCTTATGAATCTGGATTTGAAAAACGCTCCTGTTATAGCCACGGGCGGGGGGATCATCCTTGCAGAAGAAAACAGGCAGTTTTTAAAAGAGAATGGCGTTGTTGTATATCTTTATGCCACAGCATCTGTTTTAACAGACAGAATCCGCAAAGATGAAAATAACACCGAGCGAAGACCGGACCTTACCCGTGACAGCCTTGCCCTTGAAACAAAAAAAATGCTTGAAATCAGAAATCCATTGTACCAGGCACTTGCCGCTATATCCATTAACACAGAAAAATACGCCCCGAAAGCAGCGGCGCTCCGAATCAAGGCCGAACTTGACCCACAGTAAGAGCCAGTTTAAAAATTAGGGAATCGAAGCGAAATTTCATAAGATTGCAGCCGATTCATCAATGTTTTGAATATTTAGTTTTGAACAGAAACCCGTGTTTGGACGAAAAGTTGCCCGGATGTAAAGCGCATATAGGTTATTTTCTGAGCATACACTCCTCTAACGAGCCGTTCAAACACTATTTAAAAAGGAGAATTTTTAATGGATATAATTACCCATCAATTGATAGACAATGAACTGTGCGGCAAGCCGGTCATGGTGGAAAACGGCAAAAGTCGTGTGGAATATACGACCACGCCCAGAATGGCGGCAGATGATTCCGGGCTGGTGCATGGCGGATTTATTTTCGGGCTTGCCGACTATGCGGCCATGCTTGCGGTGAATCATCCCAATGTCGTGCTTGGCGGGGCAGATGTTAAATTCCTGAAACCTGTCAAAGCAGGGGAATCTGTATATGCCCAAGCCAATGTAACATCAGTGTCAGGTAAAAAGCAGATGGTCAGCGTTGTGGTTAAACGTGAAGAGGAGGTTGTTTTCAAAGGGGATTTTTCCTGCTTTATCCTGGAAAAACATGTTCTTGAATAAAATTGTTTAGAAAAAATCCTAAGCGCCATATGTTTATCAAAACATGGCGCTTGGGATTTTATAAATTTTATGGGAAATAACCGTGAGTGCGCTTAAGCGGTTTTAGGCATCCATTTAGGTTTCTTGGGGTGCCTTGATCATATCGCTTTCCACCATGTCAGCAATACCTAAGGCGGAATTCAGGGCATCATTAATCATAAAAAGTTGAATTTTAAGTGTTTTCAGGGATGCAGGAGTCGCTGAAATTTTTTCTTCTGATGCAAGCAATGACGAAAACATGTCTGCTTTTTGGGCAAACCCGGCCAAACGCTCACTGAATTGAACAATCTCCTTGGCCCAGTTATCCCTTTCTTCACTGGTAAGTTCGATGTTTGCGTTGTCAGTGCCGTTAATCAGGTGGTCAATCTGGTATTCCTGGGGGTTGGCGATGATTTCGTACATAGTTTGTGCTCCATTTTCATTCTTCGTTTAAAAAATAACCCAGGATATCCCCCTGGGTGTATATAATCTTCAATATGGACAGATAAAAGGAGGAGCGGGCATTGGATATGCGCCGCTGGGCATCTACAAGTAACGTATTGGCATCCATGATATCAATACTGTCAGCCATGCCGTATTTAAATTGCATCTGAACGGCATTGTAATTTTCTTCGGCAGATTTCACTTCGTCAGCAAGATTGATCAGGGTGGATTTTGAGGTGTTAAATTCCAGAAAAGACTGCTTTGATTGAAGGATTACCGCCTTTTCTTCATCGGCCAGGGCCTGCTTTGCCTGGCGCTGCCTTGCCTGGGCCTGTCGCACCTGAGCCCTTCGTAATCCGCCGTCATACAGGGTAAATACGAGTTGGGCCTGGATATATGCCTCTTCGGTATCATATCCGTCTTGGGTTCCGGTTTCTGTATCATAGGTGATGTCTTTTTCCCGGTAGCCGCCTTCAAGCTCAATGCGGGGCCAGTATTCACCCTTTTCATAGGCAATGGTCCGTTGGGCAATCTCAACATCCTTTGTGGCTTCCTTGATTTCATAACGGTTTTCAAGGGCACGGGATTTTATTTCTTCAAGGGTGATTGAAAAATTTTCAACATTTTTAATATCCCCAGGTGCAATGGAAAACCGGTCTTCGATGCCGGTGAGTCTGACAATACCGGCTTTGGCTGTCTGAACATTATTGAGTGCCACAATCTGATTGGTTTTCGCCTTTGACAATTCCGCCTGGGCCCTGTACAGGGCCGTTCTTGTCACACTGCCCACAATAAGTTTTTGATTCACCGAATCCCTGTATGTATTCAAACGCTCAACTTCGGCATCCGCCACCTCCACCAGACGTTTCAAATTCAACGTCTGGATAAAGGCCTGGGCCACCTGGAAAATATAATCGCTTCTAATGGTCTGTTCTGAAAATTTTGCCTTTTCAATGCTTTTTTTACTGACATCATAGGCGATTAATTCCTTGCCGTTCAGGGTAAATGACTGGGTGAGTTTGCCGCCTAACGTATTTACATCAGGCGTGTAATCATCGTCGTTTTTATAATTCAGGTAACTGCCGTATAGCGTAGCTGAAGGAATAAGCACGGACTGGGCCCGCTTTTTCTCCTGTTCTGCAATATAGGTCTGTTCCCTGGCAATATGGATGGTCTCTGCATTTTCATTGGCCATTCGGCACAATTGTTTCAGGGTGTATGACGGTTCGCAGATGCCTTGTGCTGAAAAACCGAAAACCAGTAACAATAACGCCTGAACGCAGACATTAATTTTGTTCATCTTTAACACCCTTTATGAACGCAGTTTTTAAACGGCTAACAAGCCTTCCAAACATTACCCCAACGTTGCATAAAAATTTTTTAAAATTAATGAAACGTATTGGAATCAAAATGGAAATTTATATACCGCATCATAATCAGAACTTCACATAGAGTTCGATCCTGATTTTGTTTTGATTTACTTAAAATTTTTACCCTTCGGGGAAGCCATGAGAATTTCATCTTCTTCGTTATCAAGGTTTTGCGGTAGTCTACTACAGCTACAACCTTGAGTGCCTTGCAGCTGAAATTCTCATGATTTCTGCAATGCTGGGGATTATTTAGGAGTTTCAATGTTCCAGATATTCCGGGCATATTCCCTGACAGCTCTGTCGCTGGAGAATTTTCCCATATTTGCCGTATTTAAAATGGAACATTTGGTCCATTGTTCCTGATCCTGATACAGGGCCCTGACCTTGTCCTGGGCCTGGATGAAGGCGCGGAAATCAGCAAGGACAAAATATTTATCTCCATGGGCCATCAGCGAATCCCAGATGGGTAGAAAAAGATTAGGCTCACCCGGAATAAAATGATTAAGCCTGACCATGTCCAGTGTAGTTCTCAGCTCTTCATCGCTATTGTAGTAATGCCAGGGATCGTATCCTTGGGCACTTTTCTTTTCCACCTCTTTGGCGGTCAGGCCGAAAATAAAAATATTGTCCTCGCCCACCTCTTCCATTATCTCGATATTGGCCCCGTCAAGGGTGCCGATGGTAAGCGCCCCATTTAAGGCAAATTTCATGTTTCCGGTACCTGACGCTTCAAGTCCTGCCGTTGAAATCTGCTCAGACAGATCTGTTGCGGGTATGATCTTTTCCGCCTGGGAAACACAATAATTCGGCAAAAAAAGAACCTCAAGCTTATGGTTTACGTCCGGATCATTATTCACAATGTCTGCAACGGAATTGATCAGCTTGATGATCAGTTTTGCCTGGACATAGCTAGGTGCCGCCTTACCGCCAAAAATAACCGTCCTCGGCACAATCTCTTTGGCCGGATCCTTTTTTATCCGGTTATACAGGGTGATGACATGAAAAATATTTAAAAGCTGGCGTTTGTATTCGTGAATCCGCTTCACATGAACATCAAACAGCGTATCAGGGTTTACATCCGTGCCCACTTTCCGCTTGATATATTTTACCAAACGCGCTTTGTTCCTCAATTTTACCTGTCGCCATTTTTCACGAAATTCAGGGCTGTCTGCATGGGGAATAAGCTTTTTGAGCTGGTCAAGATCGGTAATCCAGTCTGATCCAATGGTGTCGGTGATAAGGGATGATAAAGCCGGGTTTGCCTGGAGTAACCACCGTCGAGGTGTCACTCCGTTGGTGACATTGATAATTTTTCCGGGATAAATAATGTTAAAATCATTAAATAATTTATCTTTAAGAATTCTGGAATGAAGGGCGGCCACGCCGTTGACCGTGTGGCTCCCCACAATGGCCAGATGGGCCATGCGCACCCTTTGTTCCGGGCCATCTTCAATAATGGAGACCCGGCGTAATAACTCGGGACTGTCTGGATACTGTTTTTCCACCATGCTTAAAAACCGTCTGTTTATCTCGTAGATGATCTCCATGTGACGGGGCAGCAACCTTGAAATAAGGCGGACCGGCCAGGTTTCCAGGGCTTCGGGAAGTACTGTATGGTTGGTATAGGCAAAGGTTTTTACTGAAATTTCCCAGGCGTTATTCCATTCAAGGTCTTCCTCATCCAGCAACAGACGCATGAGCTCGGGAATGGCAATGGCAGGATGGGTGTCATTGAGCTGGACAGCAACCCGGTCAGGCAGCAAATTGAAATCAGGGTTGTGCTTTTTAAACCTGCGCACAATGTCCTGGAAGGTGGCAGACACAAAAAAATACTGCTGTTTGAGGCGAAGTTCCTTGCCCACCTCTTTCTCATCACTGGGATAAAGCACCTTGGAGATATTTTCCGTGAGTACCTTGCTCTGCATGGCACCAATATAATCGCCCTGATTAAACTCCTGTAAAGAGAACTCCTGGCTGGACATGGCCGCCCATAGCCGCATGTTGTTCACATTCTGGGTACCGTACCCCGGGATAAGAATATCACAGGCCATGGCATTAATGTCTAACGTATCCACCCATCGGTAACAACGTTTGCCCGCACTGTTTTGATAAGGTTCGGACCTGCCGTAAAATTGAACCTTGTATAAAAATCCCCGGCGCTTGAATTCCCAAGGATTGCCCCAGCGCACCCAGTTATCGCATTGTTCCACCTGATACCCGTCAACAATGGTTTGATAAAATATGCCGTAATCATACATGATACCATAGCCATATCCCGGGATATTTAAAGAGGCCATGGAGTCCATGTAGCATGACGCAAGCCGACCTAAGCCCCCGTTGCCAAGACCTGCATCCCACTCCTGCGCCTCAATCTCCTCCAGGGTAAAGCCGCTTTCTTCCAGGGTTTTTTCGCACGCTTTGTTCAATTGCATATTGGTGACATAATTCATTAAAAAGCGGCCGGGCAAAAACTCAAGGGAAAGATAATAGACCCGTTTCGCACTTCTATCGTAGAAAGAGCGCTGGGAATTGAGCCACCTTGTAACCAACCGGTCACGGACACTGTAGGCCAGTCCATTGTAATAAGTGTCTTTCCTGGGGGGATAAAAATCGTTCCCCATGGTTGTCATGATGTGATGTTTAATATCTTCGTTAAGATCTGTGGCGGGCTGGTCATTGGTTTCCGGAGCCTTGCCCGGATAACGTCTTTGGCTTTCCATGATACACTTCCCCACTTATAATACGGTTATCCCCCATCGTAAACAAAAGACTAATCAGATTTTACCGTTGGCACGTCTTTTTATCGGGTATGACTTTATAAGAATCTGAACTGTCTTATTAATTAACATAAATTTCAGATAGATATCAATGGATATTTCGCAATAGCGATACCGGCGAGGTTGGCCCCATAAAAGTTAATCTTTCTGAGCCTTTTTGCAGCCACCGCCTTTTTCGCCGGTTCCCGGATCCAGTCCCAGGTGCTCACGTACGCTGCATATATCATTGCCTTCCACCACCCAGGAGCCGTCCTGGGCCACCACCAGGGGCACAAAAAAGATATCAGCCTTTTTGAGCAGATCAAAGGTTTTGTTTATACGTTGGTTCGCCTTTTCACAGCCTGTTGCTGCGTCATTCATTTTCAGGGTTTTATATGCACCATAGCCCAGGTGTTTGCAGATGACATGGGCCGTCATGGTTTTGCTTTTTTCTCCCAGAACCGGATATATGATTAGTTTCAGGGCAAGGCCCGTTTCCGCAGCCACTTCTTCCAGACCGTCAAGAAGGGTCCTGCAGTGGCTGCAGGCCGGGTCTGAAATAATATAGATAAACTTATCAGACGACCCTCCCGGCGCAAAGCTCAAAGAAACCAGATCCGCCAGGTCTGCGGCATGGGTTTTAAAAAAAGCTTTACGCATCTCAACAGCCTTCGCCTTTTTTTCCTTGGCTTTTTTTCGTTCTGCATCAGCAAGCTCAGACAGGCTGGACATGGTTATCCGGGTAATGGATTCACCGTTTTTATACAGTCGGCCGGCCACAATGAAATCCTTACCCGCGTATACCGGCGCAAGACCGCCTTTAACGGAGAGTACGGCTTCACAAAGAACACCTTGCTCTTTTTTAAATACCAGTTTTGCATCTTTGGGCACAGGCACCTGGGTTTGTAACCACGCTAAGGTAACATGGTCGCATACCGATTCTGCACGACCCGAAGAAATACCGGCTGAAAGTACGAAAAGTCCCAGCATAAAACCAGCAAGGCACCTGAAACGCGTTTTGGATGTCATAATCTTATTATACTCCTTATCTTAGTTAATGCCCCGATACCGATGAAAGACGCGGGCTGGGAGAACAAAACACTTCCATATTGTCAATGTACAAAAAGGAGCGCCGGATCCTTGCCGCCTTGCTCCTTGCCTTTTCCACACTTTGGGCCGGTATTTTATTCTTTTTATACCAGAGATCCGGATCTGATAAAAATTTAATCAGATGGGTTTCTGCCTGGGCTGCATTTTTACAGGATTTCACAAGATGGGGGGTGAACGCGGGTCCGTATTGTTTATCTGCAATTTTCTGGGTCTGCTTTCTGGCGTTTTCCCATAAATTATCCGGGTCCAAAAGGATAATGGGTGCCAGAGGATTTTCATGAATTTTCATGGATGTGATGGTGATGCTCAACTCCTCGGCACTGCCGTACCCACCGGTATTGATTACAGGCAGGTTGCTCAGTTTCTGCAAATGATCCTGGCGGGCCAGGCGCAGTCCTTCATTATATTTAATCAATCCGTCACAGGTGGTTAAAGAGGCCTGGTTTTCCCCTTCCAAGTCAATGGCGATCCCCACACTCATGATATTATGCCGGCGGGCCAGATCATTGGCTTCTTTCATCAGGCCGGGGCCGCCACCGTGGACAATGCCCATTTCATCACCTAAATTCAGGGCCAGACGATTGATCAGGTCAATGGTCAGGCGGTTGTCCGCAGCCTTTGTATGTGATCCGTAAAAGGCAAACCAGAACCTTACCCGGTCAAAACGCTCCCAGTCGTCAGGCTCCATGAAGCACCCATGGTAAAATGAATACAACTTGCCGATCACAGGATCGTACCGCATGAACTCACACCTGGCCTGCTCGGCATGGGTCAAAGAGATCATGTGCCGTATATCGTCATCAGCGAAACACGGATTTTCCGCATTTATAAGAAACGTGCATAACCCGGTTCTTCGCAGCGCATCCACCACTTCCCGTTCCGGAAACCGCCGGCTGATGAACACCCGGGAATTGACACCGCCCAGAACGGACAGCTTGCCAAGGGTCTCCTTGAACCTGTCGCCTATCGCCTGTGGGATAGTGGGTTCATGGCGGCGCTGGGTACTTTTTGCCAGACAGTTTTTAATGATTTCCAGTTGGGCCTCCCCTTTGGTATCCTGGGCCCGGGGGACCTGGATAAAATTACCCTTGTTCAGGATCAGACCCATGGCATTTTCATCCAGAATATTAAACAGATTGGATACCT
Organism: Desulfobacter sp.; assembly: GCA_030145005.1. Taxonomy (GTDB): domain Bacteria; phylum Desulfobacterota; class Desulfobacteria; order Desulfobacterales; family Desulfobacteraceae; genus Desulfobacter. The sequence goes on from JAQYWJ010000001.1 coordinate 26,613, forward strand.
CGGCATGGGTGAGCAGATCGCACAGCCGGTACCCTTCCTTTACCCTGGCCTTTTCCAGGGGGACGGTCAAGGGGTTGTGACTTCTGAAAAACCGGATGCGGATACGGATATCACCCAAGGAAACTGGAGTTTTTCCGAGATGATACAGTTCCACCTGCCGGTTCCTGAAGGTACGGAAAGGATCCAACACCCTGGCAGGCAGATGGAAAATATCATCTTTTTCCGGGGCGACCACGGCATCAATGATCCCGTAAATGTCACCCAAAGAGATCTTGATGGCCCCCACAAAAAGTTCACCCGGATTGAGAAGGGTATGATTCGGATCCATGGGCACCCTGGACCGGATAGCATTCAGGGCGCTCCGACCCTTTTTAATCACCGCGCCAATACTGGATCGGATCATGGCTGCCGGTTCAAAACAATACTGGAAAGACGAGAGCGCCACCTCAATATAATCGCAAATTTTTCCGGTTAACGCATCGGTTTCCTGAAAGATATCAAAACCTTCATAATAGCCTTTGCCAATTCGGTTACCCACAAAAAGCCGTTTATGAAGGTAATGGCGGACATCCCGGATGCGTAGTTCCGGGTCCATGACCACGAGCCGGCCGATCTCATCCCCGGTCTCAAAAGAATCCAGGGCATTGGTCAAAAGGGGGTTCAGATTTCGAATTATACCGGAAAGCAGAATCTTTGATCCGTCAATTTCCGGCACCGGCGGGGTTTCACCGGGCATGTGGGTGTCCGTAAGCAGGCCCATTTGGGCATTGCCGCTTCTGCCGGAAAAAAACCAGGGTTTGCCTTCCTTTAAGGATGATACAATATAATCCGACACTTTGGGGAACAAAAACCGAACATCCATCTGCGCTTCTCCGGACGTACAAAGGGCAATGGTATCAATATAACCGTCCGGACTGACTATCTGGGGTATGTCCATCAGCAACCTTATTCTCAAGTGAGCCTGTGCAAAAAACATGAACCATCAAAAAGTAAGCATAAATCCGGGGCTATTGTACGTCAAGAAAAAATACATTTTAGAGAATAGCCGTGGCCCTAAAGTCCAGTAAAGATTTTTGATCGCTGAATTTTTACGGCTTGTGGGGAGGGGCTTGGAGCGTCCAGGCAAAACCGGCCCGAACCGGGTAGTGATCGGATGGAAAAAGGCCGTTAAAGGAATCTTGTATAACCTGTTCAAATACGGGAGACAGACCGTTCCTGTATAGTATCCAGTCGATGTGACGCCCTGTCTCTTTCCCGGTAAAATCGTGGAACGTGGTGACGGACCTGCCTTCCATGACCAGACCAAATCCCCGGGATTTAAAACACCGATGGGCAGGCGAACCCGGGGTGGTGTTAAAGTCTCCGGTAATGATCTGCGGCATTCCCTTTGGAAAACGTTTAAGAAATTCCATGACCAGACCGGCGGTTTTTTGCTGGACCTCGGATGTGAAATCAAAGTGGGTGTTGACCATGAGCAGATGCCGGTTTTTCTTTTTAAACCATCCAATGACGCACTGACGGGGCCATATGGAACCGGGAAGCCGGGAGGGGATGTCCGGGGTGCGGCTTAAAAAAAAGTGGCGGTGACCCAGGCATTCCCAGGACGAATCGAACAGGATCAGGTTATTCTGCCACCATTCAACCCTTTTGTTGTACCAGCCAATATGACCGTGGTGCATCAGTGACCGGGTCAGAAATTCGGCCTGGAAATGGTTGACCTCCTGGAAGCCGATAAAATCGCAGGGGTAGGCTTCCAGGATTTTCGACACCAGAGGCTTCCGGTGTTCCCAGGCATGGGGGCCGTCCTTGGCCAGGCCGAACCGGAGATTAAACGTCATGACGCTGACTGGGTCATCGGTTCTGTTTTTGTCCTTTTCGGGGACGGATATGGGGGGAATTTCTGCCATCAGGACATAGAATGCGATATTCCCTTCCGTCTGTCAACACCTGGTCGCACCTCGGACAGGGCCAACGCATATAAATTTTCTGAAATGTCAAATGTCTATTGTACCGGATTTAAAATCAAGCTGAAAGCAGGTTACAAGGGATTGCCCTGAATGAAACCGCTTAAGGTTTTCCCAGCCGCTTGCACAAAGCCTGTAAATGATGTATAGATGCGCGGATTAAAATGGACGGTATTATGTATAAAGACAGGGTATTTGCAGAAAAACGGACCACGATTACACCTTTCAGGTTCAACGAAAAAGTAGCCCGGGTATTTGACGATATGCTGGTCAGATCAGTACCGCTGTACGGTGAAGTACTTAAACAGCAGGCAAGGATTGCCCGGCAGTACTATAAACCCGGTACACAGATTTTTGATCTGGGCTGTTCCCATGGCAATTTGGGAATTTTGCTTCTCGACTGCTTTGATGGTGTTGAATTTAAAATGATCGCTGTTGACAGTGCTGAGCCTATGATCCAGCGATTTAAAAGACGGCTTGCCGTCCATGACAGCCACGGCTGTATTGACCTTGCCTGTGCCTGTATTGAAAATATTTCAATTTCAAACGCATCTGTGGTGGTTATCAACTTGACCTTGCAGTTTCTGGATGCTGAAAAGCGGGACGGTCTTATTCAATCCGCCTTCAATGGGCTTTGCAAAGGCGGCATATTGCTGCTCACGGAAAAAACCGTTCATTCTGATCCACAAATGAATGCCCTGGAGCAGGAATATTACTACCAGTTTAAAAGAGAAAACGGATATACGGATCTTGAAATCAGTCAGAAGCGGGATGCCCTGGAACGGGTACTGGTTCCCGAGACCGTGGCAGAACATGAAAACCGTATCCAAAAGGCCGGTTTTGATTCATTCAATGTTTGGCTGAAGTGGTTTAATTTTACATCCATGATGGCTGTTAAGGCACAAGATCAAAAATAAATATTCCGATTGGCGAAAAACAGGATGATTATAAAGCCTTGTAACCTCAATACCTCGACAAGACCAAGCTTGCCAGTCCTCTTTATATCGCATAACGAGCCGCCCCAAACAAGGTGCGATTCATTAAGCGCTTACCGGCTCACGAATTGATGGAAGATGGGGTTTATAGAGCATTTACCTTTTTGGGGAGTCCGTTGCCCAAATGGGCATCATGGCTCCATAAGCCTATATTCGATACGCAAGGGATAGACGGTGACTATACCCGGAAATGCTGATTTTAGGTGTAAGGATATGCTAACAAGTTTCTCTTCTGCATCTGGGCTTAGTTTACTGTTCAATGCATCTTTTAATTCAAAGTTGATGGTTTCGTTTTCCATGGTTATTGGCGGGATGGGGGTATTATCCATTGCAAGTTCAAAGGGTGCTTGCGGTACCTGGCCATGGGTGGAAGCGCTAAAAAATGTGTAGTATGCTTCAACGCCCTTAACTTCGGTGATTTTCGTTAAAGGCGCTTTTTCCTGTGCTGCCTGTAGCACTTGGACCGGTTGACCCTCTCCGCTGCGGGTGAACCATAAGGCGGTCCCTTTTGCTGATTTTAATAATATCCAGTAAGATTGTGTTGCTAAGGGTATTGAATCACGCAAGGGTATGCGACTCCAGATACGTTCACCTAATATGTTTAATTGAATTCTTGCTTCTAAGACTTTCTTGCCGGAAGGTTGACCGTTCCAATCTTCGTGCAATTCAACCAATAGTTCGGTTTCTTTTTCCAGGTTCATCAGCCCCAGTGCCAGCCCATTGATTGTGATTGCCTTGTCTGGTGAAACCTGTTGTGCTACCCAGCGATCTTCTGCAATGTTGATACCGGTCCGGTGTGATGCGGTGAGAGGTTGCATACTGCCTGCTGCATATGAAGGCTTCCCCCCTAAACTTGCTTCGGTTTTCAGGCCGGCCGCTATCACTTCAGCATTATTTGGAATTTCCATTGTGACAGTTTCCGTAGTCAATGCGTTTCCGGGAAAACGAACAACGGTTTTTTCTTGAGGTGATACACCTTTGTAAGGTAATGAAGAGCGTTGACGAACCAAGGTATAATTGATTTTGAACTGTGTTGCATTGAACACACACGGTGTGTCCGATTCGAGCACGAGATCAACATTAATGTTATCCGGTATGTCAGGTAGTTGGTTATTATCTTCGGCATCATCAAAGATAGTATTAAATTGGTCATTTAAATAACGTGTTAACGCTTTGGCCAGTTCTTCGTTGGGATTTTTACCTATAGGCACCGTATCAGCTTGCTCGGCAATTTCGCCGGGAACATTCCAAAAATACTCAATAACCTCATGGGCGTCCCCTTCAGGGACCGGTGCCGCAATACCGATACGGGGCCCTGTGGGATTACTGTGTACAATCACGTCCAATACATGTTTCGTTTCCAGATGTGCGTACATTTTTGATTTGTCGATCACCTTCATGGCAAACTTCGTAGTAACAAAGTCTTCGATCTCTTCGTTATTTCCCACTGTACAGGTCGGTTCCTCCGCAATTGCGTCTCCATCCACCCGATAAATTTCAATTTTATCAACATCCAGGCCCCTGTTGTCATCCACTTGATAATCTGCATACGCATCCGCCATCGCAGCGTTCATCTTGACAGGCGGCTGTGGAGTACTGCCAACCGCTCGGATAGAATATTTTCGAAAAGTCATGCCGTATTGATGGTTGAATTTTTCTTCCCTGATCGCAGGTTCCGCCTCTGAATAATCCGCATGCACAATCTGTTTTATTCTTATTTTTTTGATTTTACGAGGTGCATCAAGACTTATAATAACGGTTCTATCAGGCGCACTGACTTTAGTCGCATGTATAGGACTTGCGGCGTCCAGTACATCATATTCTTGTGGTGTAAAGACGCCTTCTATTGCACTTGTTTCCGAGTTGACTTGTATACTGTCGGCATATCTACCTGTGTTAAACGACAAATTTATGACATGACGAAATAATCTCACCGGTGGTGTTTCCACCAATGATGTCACTTTCCAGCTTGTTGCGGAATCGGCAAGTACTATATCCATATGCCCTCATTGTTATTACAGTAAAAATGCGGTTGCGGTTAAGGGCGTCCTATTCCGGGTCCCGTCGGACCTTCACGTAATTGAAGATCCTCCTTAAATTTAGTGTAGTCGCGATTAAAGGCGCCTAAATCCGTATTAAATTTTGTTACGTTATTATTAAACGATGAATAGTTGGTGCTGAAAATTTTGTATTGGGTTTTAAAGTCTGTCAGGTTATTGTCTGCCACAGCTAAATTCCTGCTAAGGTTGTCATTTTTTTCTATAAAATCATCATATTTCTGCGAAAAATCCGTGTACCTGGTATTAAATGTTCTAACGTTTGTCTCGAAAGCACCAAGGCGTTCATCCACTTGTGACACCCTGTCGTTAAAGTCGGCATAATCTTTATTGAAGCTGTTGCAGCGATTTGTGAATTGATTATAACGAGTCTGAAAATGCCCATAATTCGTATTAAATGTTTGTATGTCAGCTTGGAACGCCGCATTGGCTGAATTGAATTGTTCGACCTCAATTCGGAATTGATCTAAATCAGCGTTAAATCGAGTCAAGTTTGTTTCGAATAGTGATAGATCAGCTTGAAGATGGGTAACAACACCATTGATTTGTCCAAGATCACTTTGAAACTGATAGTAGTCTACATTGAATTGACCGTAGTCGTTGGTAAATTGACCGTAATCGTTGTTGAATTGATCCAGCTGGTCCTGCACGTTCGTCACGACCTCCATAAAGGAGCCAATGTCCCCAAGTTCCCCGAATCTGGTATCGACAGTCTTCGTGATATCGGCGCGTACGTGTCCCATCACCGCGAGTGTACCCATCTGGCTGGTCGTGATATTTTTTGCAGCCAGATTAAGTGCGGGAAATAAAATCTTCCTGGTGTCAAATGTCAATCCTTCCAAGCCCGTATGGAGAAAATGCGCTACTTGTTGTTGAGCGACTTTTTCTGCGGCCGATTCCCCTATTAATCCAAATTCTCGTGAGGCATAGCTATACAATCGATTAACCATATTATCGAGCAACAGACCTTTATCAGTCACTTGGTCTTTTAATTGATTAAAGTCTTCACATATCGTGCAACTCTCATTCAGTCGATTAATATAGACTTGATACCAAGGCTCCATCCAATCTTTAATGCGAACTTTAAGCACTGCGGTACTCTCTATCACATTATCGAACTTAACTTGTTCTTCGTCTTCGTGCAAATATGTCGTGACTAAAGCATTGAAGTACGGCCAGGCAAAATTGGAAGTTGGACGATTAATTGCGGTGGATAAAGCTTCTTGCCGTGTACGAAAATATATATCCATAGCCTGCCGCAAATCCACGTTTCCTCTATCTTGATATTGCGATACCAGGCCATCAAGCGCTGCCGCCGCTTCATTAGGCGTTGCAGCTGCAGGATCAAGGCTACGCAATGCAAAATCCAATGCTAACTGCTGGGCATTTGTGAGCTGTTCGTCGGTTGGGCCAATAATTTTGATTTTTGCTTTTCCATTGATATCCGTCTGGGCGGTAATGACACTGCCATGCCGTTTTTCAAATCCGATTTGGGTTTCCAAAGTCCCCCAGCTTGTTGCAAACGTCAGCGGCAGATTTGCTTTTGGCCGTTTTTTTTTTATATCGCGCACTTCGACCAATACAATTGCCGTCTGCCCTATATAAAGGCCCGTCTGTGCCAACCGCATGGATATACGATACCGTACATCCATGGCTGCCTGCAGGGAACGCACCATTTCTCTGAGTTCCCGCAACTCCTGTAAAATTGCTGCCGAAACTGCGCCACCTTCCTCTATTCTTTCAATACTGCGTCCTGTCAATACCGCGACGATCTCCGTGAAGCGCTCCGGTCCTACATAAGGTGTATTGGCGACTTGCTGGATATCGGAAAACTCACCGCCCAGGGCTGCACGTCTGTTTAACAATCGTTGCGCGACACGCAAGCCCACATCCAGTTCACCTGGAATTTCGATGGTATCGGCAATTTCTTCAACAGACTGCGCACCGTTTAAAAATTCCAACACCTGCCGTACTTCAGCAGCTGACAACGATTCCGGTTTTATATAGGACTTAAGCATAACAGATAATCATCTTAAGGCTGATTGATCTTGCCGAGAATTTCATTAACATGGGTTTGGATATTTGAAATATTACCCATGAGTGTTTCCTGATCCGGCACATTGAATTTAACAATATTACTCTCCATAAGCGACATGGTGCCCAATACATCCGTACCGATTTTAGCGGCACTTTCCTGCAATGTACTCATTGAACCTTTTAACTCGCTTACATCAGTATCTATATTATCAACAGCGGATAGTTGAATAGCTTGATTCATGACCGTACCGAATCCGGGTTGTTGTGTACCTCCGTCCCCGGCTGCTTCGGAATATTTCATGACATTCCACGACTGCTGACTGCCGACACCATACTGCACCGTTTCTTTGACCCGGCTCGACACCTCGGGATCGACAGGAATGTCAATCTGATCGACTGCCTTTCCAAAGGCATTCAATATCTTGTTTTTATGAATAACGCCGACCGCTGACTGCACTTCATCCTCCAAAGTGATTTTAAAACCCTGTAACGTCACATAAATGTCCGGATCGACACGCGGTTCCAACACATCGATAATGCCGTTGACTTCAGGCTCATCATATTCAAAATACCAATCGATCCATGGACCGACCCAATCTTTAAACGCAATTTGAATCGCACTGGCAGCTGATTTGGTATCGGGCGTGGTTGGGTCACCATCTTCTTTAGCGATGGCCATTACCGTAGACCGGTAATATTTCCAATTACCGCCGAAACCGACATCTCCCTGCCAGTGCCCCGCCTGCATTCCCACGTAATACGTGTCAGCAAAACGATGCATGAATCGCATACTGCTGCGCTGATACACATTCCTCATCTCGGTATAAGCACCCGCAGCAGTTTCACCACTGGCGTTGGGCGCATCGTTCAAGGTCTCCATTACGGTTTTACCGCCGGCCTGCACCACGGTATCCAGGAAACCTTCAACTTGTATTTCGTCTTCCTCACTCATTTCCTGCTGATGCTCTGAACTCACCCGCACTTTAGCTATACCTGATGAATCGGTACGCACTGAAATGGAATGACCGTCGATGCCGCTTCGTGTGGTAAATCCATCAAAGGGTTTTAACCTGCCCCAACTCGTGATGAAGTCCACCCATGGCCGGTTGGGGGGGATATCGCCATTCAGCGTTTTTACCGTAGCGGTGAGAACAGCACGTTCGCCCAGGTTGTAGTTCTCCTTTGTGGTCTCCAGCGTAACAACGTACTGGTCGCGCAAAGGTTCTATGGAATCTTTGAAATCATTGTAATCATCGGTCATGAAGGTTTCGAACTCTGCCTGTTCAACCACATCGGTTTCTTCCAGCTTGATAACCCGGCCGGATAGTGTATCTATATCCGACGTATCGCCCGCTTCACCGACAAATCCCTCCAGGGATTCGATTCTGCCGCGCAACGTATAATCGGCACCGCTTTCAAAGCCAACGAAACTTTCAAGTCCGTCAACCCGGGTATAAACGGACGATAATTCATCTGCTATGGTTTTTACACTGGAGACAAGCGCGTTCCACTCTTCATGTTTAATAAGATCGCCTTGTATTTTTTCAGTAAAGGACCCCAATTCCGTAATTGTGTCCTGCAAATCCTGAAAGCTCATAATTATTCTCCTCGTACTATTTGCTCTTCCACCGCAAGCTTTACGTTAACCCCTGCAGGCCGTACTTTTTTGATGCCCTGCCACACGCGGTCGATAATGGCGGGATGAACAGTTTCATCCGCCGTTATTGTCTGTAATCGGACAATCGCGGTAAACGTGCGTCTTCCCGACCATTCCAGCCAGACTTTCGCGGCGGGGGTGTAGGGGAACACGGTGCTGTCAAAGATTTGCTCCGGCGGTTCGGGTTCCGGGTCATTTTCCCCGTAACGCCCGGGATAAGGTGCGTCCTGGTCGCGGGGCGGGAATAAACGGTCTTCACGTGTCCCCCCTGGCCGATCTACCGATACAGGTTCCAGGTCGGGAGGTGGTAATAGACGACCCTCACGTGTCCACCATGGCCGGCTTACCGATACAGGCATGGTCTCCGTTTCCAAAGAAAGGTAGCGCCAGGTGGACTCTCCCACGGGAATGCGCGGCACCGCGGGTAAGCCGCCATCGACAATGCGTTCGTTTGTCGGTTTGACGCGCATACGCAGATCGTTAATGGCGACAGGGCCGGAGCTCTTAAATGCTTCACTCTCCCATGTCCCTGACTCTGCGGCGATGGAGTCTGTCCATTGCACCACGTGTACAGGGTTTTCATTTTCACTGCGGGGACTGTCAGCATAAACAGTCCACTGGCGGGTAGTGCGATCGAAATATTGCCAACTCGATGAAGCGGGATGAAAGCGCCAGAAATCCCTTGGTGCAGCGTCTTCGGTGAAATATACACTGTCAGCCCGACCTTGTGATACCCACCGTTGACTACCCGTTTGATACTGGGCAATATCGCGGCCATCAAAACGAAACAAGCCGCGACTGGTGCAAAACCAGACCAGCCCCCGTGCGTCTTCCCGGATAGCATGCACTTCGCCATCGGCAAGGTCGGGATAGGCCTCCAACAGTGTTTTATAGGTCAGACCGTGTTCCGGACGTGCACGATAGCGGGCAAAGCCCTGTTGTGTGCCGATCCATAAGGAAGCATCGGGGCCAACATGAATGCTCGTAACCGGCGGCAGATAAACTTCGTTCGCTTGCGGCAATTCACCCAGGATAAGAGGATTCCAGTCCTTAATCTGGTCGGATTCTTCTTCACCGCGATACCAATACCAATCTTCCGTGCCGGTTTGAAATTGAAATAACCCTGACTCACCGCCAAAATACATCACCCCATGCGGGTCTTGATGCAATGCGTAGATTTCCGTGCCTGTCAAATCAGAGTCAGTCACACTATCGTCAGGGTTCAGCCACACAGCACCATTATTTGTGGCAACCCACACGGTGCCGTCTTTATCCTTCAAAATATCGTAAACCGCTTGCCCGGCCAGCGGTGCCACCGGTGTGGCTTCGAAAGGATCTCCATCGTCAGGAAAGAGGGGCATGCGCAGCAAGCTGTCGGCTGTGCCGATTAACAATGCCTGATCTTGTTCGAACAGGCAGTGAATAATGCCTAAACCAAGGCTACCCAACACCTGCGTCCAACGGCTGCCATCATAACGCCATAGTTCGCCGTTGCCGTTACTATGAGTGGCAACCCATAAAAAACGGTCTTGTGATTGATGCATCGTGGTCACCACGCCGGCCGGGGCACCGGCTGCCGTATCCCACGGTCCGGCTGCGGTGGGATCGGCGTCTGTGGTACCGGTAGGATCCGATCGTGCAGCCAGCACGGCCTTTCCCGAACCTAACCATGACTGGTAGGCAGGCTGCAATCGCAGTACATTTCCGTCGGCGATGGTGCCCTGGTAGCCAATGCCTGAACGGGGAAACTCACTGCCCGTGTGAAAGAGTTCCACTACCGGATTTTCCGTGGCGTCCTGTTGATCCGGAATGGTGTTCACGCCTTCAATATACAAGGTCAGCGGCGCGGCTTCCAGGCCATCATTGACAAAACTCCAGCGCATCAATGGTCCTATCACATGCAGCTGCTGCCCATCTTTGCCCAACGGCGCGCCCCGTGCTTTAAACGTTCTTCTTACCGTCACCAGGGGTGCAAACTCTTCGATGGAAAAGGACCGTTCCCGTTGAATACGCGGCACCTCGGGCACTGGCGGCAATTCCGCTTCTACGATGGTACGCAATGCGTTCACTGTGCCAAGGCCATTGCGGTATAACTCAACATAGAGCCCCAGGCGCTCGCGGTATTCTTCCACCTTTTCTCTCAGCGGAAGGGGTTCCCGCCAGGGCGGCAATGCCATCAGCGCCCCCAGGCGCGCCAAATCAAATAAATAGGGAAATGCCTTGATGGTTTCGCGGTCAGCAGAATCATGAGCTTTTAAAAGATCAAGTTCCTGCTGCTTGCGATCGAGATTTAAGTACGCATCATATAACGCACTGTCGGCATAATTATACCAATGCGCCTGCATGACGTCATTCATATCCCGGCTTACATCATCCAGTATCTTACCCACTGATCTCAGGAATTCCGACACAAGACCGGTATCGTAAATTTCCGGCCGGTATAAGGACGGTAAATGCGATTTGAGTTGGTTGTATATAGGCATTGTCAGTTTACCGTATTAATTTCAACTGCGGCTAAAGACAGGCGTTCATACGCTGTCAGCTGATAATTGTCTGTTTCAGTAACAAGGGTTTGACTTAACCCGTTTTCCATGGTGAAAACAAACTGCACGACATAATCACCGATATCCCCCGGCGTAAGCCCTGTCGGGATGGGACCGGTCCACACGTTATCAATAATGCCCTTCGGTTTGGCTAATGCTTCCGGCAGCGGCAGCACATATAGTAACTTGGAAAAATTCAATACTTGTTTTTCCGGATTATCCACTGCTTCCGTATCATTCATGCCGTTGAGTGTGGTAATCATGATATTCAAGGCATTTTCAATTTGCGGCGGATCAGGCGGATCCTGGTCTTCCGGATGCGTAATCACCACACGCAATAACGTCGGCAGATTTGGATCAATGATCTCCAAAGCGCCTAATTGCGTGGTCTTGTTCGCTACACCTAATTGCCCTTTACCCAAGTCTTCTTCGCTGATGAGTACGCCGTCAGCCTTTGCTTCCACAATTTGCATGTCCTGTACTTCATCAATACCGAGCACCAGTCCAATGATACGATTGACACTCCCCGGCTCATTGACCGGCAGGCTGGAAAAATAATCGCTGATTTTTTCATGCACGGAGTCTTGTACTGCACGCAGGTCTTGTTCGAGTAAATCCGTGGATGTGACAATGCGCAGGCTCAAATCCACCTTTGTCGGCGCTTTAACACTCTCATCGAGAAAAACATTAACGCCCACGGGCCGTGAATCACGAATGGCTGTATTGATACGCCGGCTCAGTTCCGGCTCTAATTTATCAACATGCGGTATGACTTTGACTTGTCCGACTTTTATCTTGATTTGATTATCTTCCGTGTCAAACAAATCACGTTCCACTTCTTCCACATCGGCCAATATCCCCTGTTTTGCCACGGCCTCTTTAATGGCGCCCAAAGTGGCGCGTTCACTACCGTGCAGAAAATTTTTCGCGCGGGTTTTCAATTCATCGTCTGTTTCATCCGCATTGGTGACCGCAGTAGGCGCCGGATTGGTGACACTCACGATACCGGTAATGGGTTTAGCTAATACGGTCAATTCATCTGCGGCAACGCCCTGGGTGTTTTCTTCCACATCCCTGGCGATGACTCTTGCGGTGTTCTGACCGTCTCTGACAGTAACGGAAGCGGTGGTTTCATATTCCACATTACCGCCGACGGTCATGATCCTTGTGCCCGCGGGAATATAAATGGAACCATGGCTGCCCGGCGTACGGCTAAACTCTATCTCACCACTGAAACGCCCTGCTTTGACACGTTGCGTACCCAACAAAGCCACCACATTGTCAAGTGCACTTCCCGAAGCGGTATCAATATAGGCCGATTTATAAACAGCTTCGAGCTGCGCATAAAGACGCGCAATTTCCAGACCCACCGATTCCGTCAGGGTGCGCAGCACACTGCCCACATGAATGTCGCTCAGGGTGCCGGTTGCGGATTCGGGCAAATAGTTAACATGAAACACAGTGCCTTTATCCGGTAATTGTGCGCCTTCTTTCATCCATTGCAGTTGGGCGCCATCCTCTGACAAAACATAGTCCGTATCTTTTACAAACGCATGCGATTGTCCGTTGCGGCTGCCGTAGACAGCAATAATGTCAGCGGCCGGCGATCGTTCCAGAGAATGAGCATAAGGAGGATTTTGTGCACCCGCAGGGGGAAAAGGATGCTGCTCCGCACTCACACCTTTAACCACGGAAGTAAGTAGATTATCTATTACTTCTGCGTAGTTTCGTCTTCTAAAGCTCATGGCTATAGTTCCAATGTTATAGGTCCGATAGTAACCGTTTGCGTTTCGCCCACAGGTAATAGCTGAAGACCGACATCGACACTCGAGTGTCTTTCCACTGCAGGGGTTACCGTTACATCCACGATCTCTTCTATGCGTGGTTCTCTTTGCAACGTTTCCAAAATATAAAGCCTGACTAAATTGCGCTTGGTTTCCGTATTCACTTGACCAATCAGTTCATGCAAACGTGATCCGTATTGCGGATGGCCCAATGGTGTTAACTCGCCCCGTGGGGTAAGCAAGCGCATAATGATGGCCTGGGCGAGATTGTCGCGGCCACTGGTAACGGCTAAATCCAAGATCAACCCTTTGCCGCCCGGCCCCAACCGGCGTGTGGAACTTACGTTATAGACCGGCCGTAATTCACGATGCATCAGATCCAAGCGCAGGTCTGTTAATAAATGTTGATCTTGAGCCATACCACTATCCTCCCACTGAGACGGTTCCCACAGCAATCACCGTTCCCACCGGCATATCAGCCGGATCATTACATGTCATAGCAGTATCACCATTCTTTGCCGCAGGTTTACCGTTAATCATCACGGCGCCGCTACCGGTTTGAATCGTCGCTTTGTTACTGGGGGGTGATTGAAAAGATCCCCCCTGGGGAATATGCGATGGTGTATTGCTCGCCTTGCTGCCTTGCACAGCAGCCGGCTGTCCTTCGATATTGACATCTTCACTTAATCCATCGTCAATTTGCCCGGTAAACGGATGGGGCAAGGGGGTCGGTACCGGCCCTCCCGGTGAAGGAATCATTACAATATGGGTATCGGTTCCCACAATCTGATCACCTTTTTTTGCTGCCGGCTGTCCCATATTTTACGTCCCGTTATCTTTATATATGAAAGTAAAAAAAATTTATTAAATTACTTTCATGTTTCGTTGTGGGTTGAGTCTGGGTGTTGATAGACCAGGTCAGCCCACGGCTGTTAGTTCAAATTAATCACTGAGCCTTTGAGATTCATTTCACCGGAGGCTTCAATGTTAATACTTCCGCCGCCTTTCATATTAATATCCGCCTGACTTTCGATGGTTATGGCGCCATCCCGCGCTATGGCCACGCTGCCTTTACCGCCATCCACTTTGATTTCCACCACAGGATCATCGTCTTTAAGATTAAGCTCCAAACCATCACCCAGTTTTAAAATCAGTTGGCGGTTGTCGCCGCTGTGCAGCTCGGCGTGTACCGCATCACTGTCGCCGGCGCCTAAGGGCAAATGCATAATGGCCTGGTTGTCATCATTGGCGGGCGGGCGGTCTTCATCATTGTAAAGCCGGCCGGTAATCACCGGTGCATTGATATCCCCGCCGATAAATTGAACCAGCACTAATTCACCGACGGCCGGAATACTGGCGGTACCGATGTGTTGAGTGGCCACCGGCACGTGTTTCAACACAATACCGGAATCCCGCAGCGCCACTGTGCAGGCATAATTATCTTTGTCTGAATCGTCGGCATGGGGATGCTGATCTTGAACCACAGCCAGTTCGGCGGTGCGCAGCCGGTTGACTTCCTCCTGCACAATGCGGCGTATCGTATCGAACAAAGTATGCGGCCCATTCATGGCAATCCTCCCAATGTCCCGCTCCCACTACCTGCCTGCTTGAAGTGAATAAGACTGGTAAAGCCTTGTTGTTTGGAAAAACGGTGCATAACGTGACTGACAAAAAACTGACCGTTCATTTCTTCCGTGGGCGCATCGGTAATCTCGATAATACTACCGATGACAACAGCGGGTGCGCCGGGTGTGAGGATCCGGCCTGTTAAAGTCTGTGAACCCGTTCGACCGGCAACCCCATCCGCTGCAGCCTGGCAGGCATCACTGCTGCGCAAGGTTGCATCCTGGATCAGTCGTGCCTTGCCGTCACCGGCTTCAGAAGTCACCGCATCCGGATTTTTGATTAACCAGCTCCAAGCCTCTTGTCCTTCAGCGCCGGCAGCACCTTCACCGATGACGGTGACCGCAGTTGCTGATGAGTTATTTTGCTGAATCCGTAACTCAAGAATGTCGTCGGCATAACTGAATTTTTGTGCGGGCTGTCCCGATTGTTCAGGGCCGAAGTATAATTTTCCTTCAGTCGTAAAATGGGTGATATAACCGGATTTCCTGGCCAGGCGATGGATATGTTCATAGGCATTGTAACGATCATCAATTACATAAAAGGGAAAATCAATGCCCGGCTCAACCACATCCGTATCAACTTCTGCCTGGCTGCACAGGTCACTGACCAAGTCACCGGCTGCCTGCTGTTCATAACTTTGATTAATGCGTAATTGACTCAATGCGGCACCACCGTTTACCGCCGTGATGTGAACAAGATTCCGGGTGTCATAGTGCAGTTGATCAATACGGCCGGTCATGACAATATCCATAGAACTGTCTGCAAACCCCAGTGCAATGGTTCCTTCATCATCAATGGCGACGGCAGGGGCCTGTTCATCATTGGCAATCATCAGTTTTGTTGTATCAACAGACGGCGCCAGGGATAAATTACAATTGACAGAAACCAGACTACGCTGCCAGGGATCGCCACTGCCACCGTTAAGCGCTGTAAGATCCGATGCAAGCCCTCCACCGGAAGATGCCGCAAAACCGATCTCGACTCCTGGTTTGCGGACCGTCGGTGGTGAATTATTGCCGCTGACAAGATCAGTTAATGTCATAACGATTCCACGCTTTATTTGTTAATTTATCCATCTTTAATTTACGCTTGTAATTCATCTAAAATATCCTGCAAGTGGCCGCTGTGCGCCGCGTAATTCTGTCCATAATTATTAAACTGGAATACAAAGTTGGTACTGCCATACAAACGTGAAGTCCGACCCAGCCAATTGAGCGCCTCTTCAAAGTCAGCGTTGGGGATATTGCTGGGAATCAGCATATTGTGGCCGTAAGTTCGGATATTCCGGTTGCTGTCATAGACATGCTCCAGCACTGAGTTATTTAACATAAAACCTTTCCAGGTGTTTCGTACCGCATTCCCCCATGGTGTACCCGGCGCACCATCATATATTGGAATGACTACATCGGAGACAGGCTGGATAGCCGGCCAGTTCAACCGGTTCACGGTCGCACCGAACCAGATCGGGAACAGGTATTTGCCGGCATGGTTTGCTCTGATCCAGCGCGCAAGATTCTGAACGGCAGCGGTGGCATTCAAGCCGGCCACATTGTACCACTCCAGGTCAAAAGCAACGCCAATAAATGAATTATGGGCTCGGAAAGTATCAAAGACTTCCTGAACGATGGCTTCGACATCCTCATCATGCCCAACATTTTTTAAACCCAGATTAATGGTAGCCCACATGTTGGCGGCATCCATCCGTGTCAGCAGGGCGTCGAGATTTGGATTTGGATCGACAAAATTGAATACGGGGTGACCATGCGGTTGTGCTGCATTCAGGTTTGTATCGTAAAATGCATTGGGCCGTGTTGCACCTGCCTGTGGCACGACAGTGACAATATCAGCGTAATCAAGGTGACTTGCCGTAAAATCATTAAAGACTGTCTGGTCGCCGTTTGCAGCTCTGATATCATTGATGTCAAATTGATAGACGCCCGCCGGGAATCCAATGTCATAATCCCTGCGATCCACATGCAGTACATAACGCCGATCAACTGTTGTCGGGTCTGTGTTCAACATGATTCTTTCAAATTGCATATGGCTGAAATGATTCCGTAAAGCCTGTGCAACAGCCGTGTCCGGCCACGGCAGCAGAATATCGGTTGCACCAATCCGGTTGGCTCTTGTATTAAATCGATTTCCGCCACTGCGATCGATATCAGCGGCATCGCCGAACATATGCCGGATCTGATTTATTCGATAGCCTGATTGACCATTGACTGTACGCAGGACATGGCAATCATTGATTTTATCCGGCGGTACAAAGCCGGTTCTGACAATAAATTCTTCATTGGCGCCGAATGCCGCCCGCAGTGCCTCCATACCAGTCAGAAATGTTCGTTTGGACAAGGGCATATAACGTAATACCTGCGGCGGATTATTACCGCTGAGCGTCTGTTCCTTCCAAAAAAACTGTTCAAGATAGATATGTCCGGACAAGTCGGTGTAACTGCGTTCACCGGCACCGGGGAAACGGTAGAATTCATCCGGGGCCCGGTGTTGTGTCTGTGCAGCGGCGAGATTGGCGCCTGCCAGGGGTTTATGAAACTCCAGTCCGGTTTCGTCAAATGTCGGATACGTACCGATCTCCCTGCGCAGATCACGGGTCGCCCGGTGCCAATCCGCCGTCAGGTCGGCAGTCTCGACATCACGCAAATAAGGTATGAGTGCGACGACACGAAAAATACGTCGTGTATCCCCCCAGGTTTCTTCTGTTCCATCAGCAAGTCTGATACGCAGTTGGCCGCCGTCGATTCGAACTCGCAGGCAATAACGGCGATGAACACCCGGTTCTACATCGTTGAACCGGAACCGCCTGCGCCAGGGCGCCGTCGCTTCACTCTGGGTGACATGAACAAAAACATGCTCCGGAATAATCAGATAATAATCCCTGCCGGCTGTTATCTCAGTATCCATTTTCGGATCGAATTCACCGGGCCGAACACCGGGTCTGAGTATCTGCGCATCCGGACTATTCGCCAATGTAATGGTTTGCTGGTAAGAGGTTGGCTCTGTCGTATGTAAATAGGGCCGCCGATCAACATTCAGCGTTATCGGTGTACCGGCAAAATCCATGTCATTGTGTCTCGAATCCGGCCAGCGCAAAGTGAAATGAAGCATGCTTAATGGGCGTTCATCCGGCCGGACAATCCATAGATTCCCTGCCAACTCATCTCTCCAACCCAAGGTGCCTGGCGGGTTGGCATTATAAAGGGCTTCACTGGCGGGTCGAGTCGCTGCATTGCCTATCAGATTGATGTCAGCGTTATTTGCTCCGCCATGCGCCGCTGCGTAGTCAACCTGATACAATTGCACCATGAGCCGGCGGAATGCATAGTATTCAGGGGATACGACACAACCCGCAGAACTGCAGCCGACGCCGTTAGCGATACTGAAATGCAACCGTATCTGCGTTTTCCCGGGGCCGCCGTCAACAGGATTTGCCCCGTGTGCGGCTGAATCAGGTGTCACGGAATAATCGGTGTCATGATGCTCACGACCAAAGTAGAATCGGTTTTCACGAACGCCATCATAGGCTTCGCCATGATCTCTGATCAGAAAGCTGTAATTTCTAAAATCATTCGTTGAACGGCTACTGGCGAAATCATAACGCTGATTTCCCCTGATTGATGACAGGTTCTGACTCCCTCTGACATTGTGTCGCTTGCTGTACGTATTCCACCTGAACGGCCTCGTGCCGTGAACGGTACCGTCCTTAATGATAAACAAGGCGCCGTCGAAATGATCATACCCTCTGACAGCGGCATGTGGACCACCATTCAAGTTATAATTCACAGCGGGTAACCGGCCGCTGAGGCCGGCGGGGATATGCCAGGCCGTCTGCCCGCCGTCCAGATCCGGTTCACCATCTATAGTAACGATATCATTGGCGTTATCAATATCAAGAATACGGTAAGTTTTACCTGGACGAATCCGGTCATCAGGCAGGTAGATGGTGTCAAAGCGTTTGTTCACACGTGATAATTGATCAATCGTCCCGGCAGGAATGGGGGGAATATCAAGATGGATTCTGTCTTTGGCAACGGAAGCCATTAACCCGCGAAGGGTACCGCCCCTGTTAAGATCGATATGCCACTCAGATTGATTGTCAGCCAGATCCGGTGTGCCATTGAGCATCAGTGTGTCAGCTTCATTATCGAAACTGCTGATCAGGTATTCTTTATCAAGTCTTCCCCGATCGGCCTCAAGGACAATGCGATCGGTACCGGCAGTGAGGCGGCTGAGGTCGACGCCGCTGTCCAGTTTAATAATGCGACCTTCAGAAACAGCTGCGGTACCGGTTAACTGGGAGGTATCCCTGGCGCCAAAACCGTCAATAATGACCACATGCCAATCGCTGGTAAAATCGACACGTGTACCAGGCATGTCCGGCATGTTTGCACCGGTATCGCGCGGAATTAATGGGCGCCACGGGTCATTAAAATTAAAATAGAATTCGGTAATGGCTTCCAGTTGAAATAAGTTTTGCCAGTCTTCATCATCAAACTCGAACAGGGCTGCAGTACTGTCTGCAGGGGCATGGCCGGAGCGTTTCAGCAGGCGGGCCTTCCACAAATCTTTCTGATTATTGCCTACAGTACGCCATTGCGCGGAACTCAGTCCATGGCTGCGCCGAATGTCATTTAATACCGACATGGGATAGAGCTGGTTTCGGGTGCCGGCAATCGCCTCGGCAGGTGTGAGTGCAGGATCTATGACCGGCCAGCGGACAGGGATCAACTCCAGTAACTGATCAACCGCAGATTGTCCTTCCGTGACAAATTCACGCATCCAGTTATAGCTGTGTGCCGGATCAATTTGCCCATGGTTGTTTATCACCGCAAAGCCAAGCTGCCTTTGTCCGGCAGGCGCATTTTGTGTGGATGCATTGGCAATAATATCGCCGGCTTCGATTTCCAGGGTGATCTGGCCGCGCACAAACAGCGCGGCCCGTTGATTTCGATTGAGGGTGCCGGAGCCTTCCGGCAGTGTTGCGGCATCTAGCTGGGATCCTAGCCTAGTTTCCAGGGAGGCCGTTTCGATATTCAGATAGGTGAAACCGGTAATATTGCCGAGCCCATTGGCGCGATCACGAAACCGGGCATTGTTGGCAAGATGTTCTGCAAGATGCAGATAGACGGTAACCGTTGCAGGCAGAGGCTCATCCGCTACCGGAACAGAGGCAACAGGCGGTGCGGGACCGCCCGCCACTGCCTCAATAGCAGGCGGGTTCATGGAGAGGATACCATCCGATGCGGCAATGACTTCACCGTTTTCAGTCGTTTTTACTGCTGCATGGGAATGGAAAGTGCCTCCGGTTTGTCCATAGGTATATTCCAACGTCCAGTCAGCGAGAGTAATAAACAACCTCAAGGGTTGGCGCATGATGACGGTGAAGGGATGCTCCAATAATGTGCTCTCGGCTATTCTGTCGGCAGATTCGGCCAGCACCGCTGTTAGCAGGACATCCTCATGTTCATGCGTGGCCGCTGTCGCCGTACCTGTAACAATAGCTTCTCTGACAGGTGTCGCGGCAACTGCATCAACATCGGCATTGGCTGCACCCTCTGATGTTCTTATGTTCCAGGCAATATTATTTGGCAGGGGATCAGGTTGTACGATTGCCCTGACCGTAGTTTCTTCACCAAGATCCAGAAACCTGGGGAACGGACTGCCATCAGCCAACTGTAATTGAATAGTGGCGACTGTTATGGAATGGTTAATGCGTATATCCGGCGGTGTCAGGGTAGTGGTAAAGGTAAGTTGCAATTCTGCATCACCGGCCGCCGCACTTACGGCTGTCGTGTTGAGTGTGATTTGTGAAGCACTGACATCGGTACCGGCCGGAAAGCCGATTTTGTCAGCACCTTGTGTAATCTGCCAATTGATGGTCTGCAGCACGCCGGCAGGTGATAATTCCGCGCGCAGGACCAATGTTTTATTCAAGCCCAGAATATGGGACATTTCAGTATTGCCGGTTTCACCTGTCAGTATTGTTGCCCGGATAATGGACAGGGATTGAACCGCCATCAGGGCGGGGCCTTCTTCAGGCTTGAAGAGTAAACAGACTTTTCGATCGCCCAATGCTTCACTGGCAAGTATGCCTTTCAGCCTGCTGTTCGTTGCATGCAAAGGGATATCTGCACTTGACGATTGGGCAGTGGATGCAGAGGTGGTTTCAGATCCTGATGCCGCTTCCGATTCAGGTTCAGGTTCAGGTATCGGTAACACCTGTAGTGCTTCGGGTGTGGCGCTAAACCAGTAAAACTGTCCCGTTCCTCCAGGCTCGGTGTTTGCCGTTAAATTAATCTCGTCACCAGCCGGAATATAAGCGGGGACCGGGTCAGTCCCATTTTCCAGGCGGATATTTACCGAGGTATCGATGGGGCCGACCGTCAGTGGAAAACTCTTTTCCTTGTCGCCATTAACAATAATATCCAGATACAAATCCACTTCTTCACTGGGGGTTGCGGCGCCGGCAAAGATTTCATACACGCCTGTGGCATTTTCGGTGAGTGTTTTCGAGAACACTTCACTGCCGGCACTATCAAACCGGACCCTGGGTTGCTGGTTGTCGCTTGAGGCCCGGAATCGGATTTCAACCTCGCCATTTTCCAGCACCGGCTCCCATTCAACCTTGACGAGCAGATATGATGATGAATTTGCAGCAAACCGGTCTGCACACGCTACTGTGACATTGGCTTGCCAGCGGTCTGCCCAACACAGGGTTCCTCGCTTGACTTTTCCTGCGACAATTTCAAATGGCATAGCTATTATTCATCTCTTAAATGTTATCCGTTTAAGTGATATTCACAGTAAAAGTTTTTTCCACAATCGCACCAAAATTATTTCCGGTGCCGGTCCATGTCTTACCAACCCAACGCAATTCATGCAGATAAAGTTTTTGTAAGGTTACTTCCAGATTGTCATTTTTTGTCGGCGGAGAAAAAGTCGCATCCGTATCAAAATCGGGTTGATAAGAGATAAGCAATGTTTCTGCGGCTGCCGGCGTTGCGGCCGGAACCGTACAGGTCAGGGGTATTTCTCCATCATTATCTGTTGCACGGTATAAGTCGGTTGCCGGCGGCGCTGATGGTGCATGTCGACCATGCAGGGTGTTCGGACCGGGAGCGGCATCCAGCGTATAGTGTCCGGGAGTGCCTGTCTGAACAGTAATTTTTATGTTGTAACCGGGCAAGGATTCACCTATAGCATTCTTGACTTGTATGATCAGGGTCTTAGCGTTGCCGGAAGCAACATTGATCTGGTCGATTGCCGGACCGGCGGAGCCGCCTATTTGCTCTGAAACGGAAATAACGGGCATAAGTTGATTGTTGACTTCAAAAATTGACTGAATGATTTGTGCTATGTCGGGATCTATTCCATAGGCACGGCTCAATACCTGCAACAGGTATTGTCGTGAGGCATTATTGTTTTGCTCACTGGTGGGTGATTCCGGAAAATCACGCAGGGCTTGACGGAATATATTACAAAAGAGCTGACTCTTATCACTCGACAGGTGGTTATTATGCCGATACCAAAAACAGCCGGCATCGGCAAACAGTAATTCCGGCTCGATCAGTGCATGATGCATTTGCCATAATGTATTGGCAAGGTAACCTTCATTTTGCATACCCTTTCCGGGATCATCAAATGTGGGTGCAGCGGCGCTTGTCGCACCGCCATACAGGTATTGAGGTACTATTGAGCCTGGAATGGGGTTTTTGTTGGCATCATACTGGACTGTACGAATGTCAGCTAATGTTCCCTTGCCACCGGACATCTTAAAACCGCGCAGCGGATTGATATTGCCGAATTCACAACCGCTTCCCCAAAACATTTGATGATATTGCGCATAGGCCTCGGTAAAGGCAAGGTTAGGAGAAATGATGTCACGTCTTTGATGTGTCCCCCCCACCCTGGCATAAGGGATTTCCGGGTGACATGAATAATCAAAAATCCAATGGGCCATTTCATGGGCAATGGTTGAGTCGTCCCAGGCATCATGACTACGGCCGCTTGGATCCTCTCCTAGATTAATAGTATCGGCTCCCCATCCGTGTGAACTACCTCGTGTGGAGCGCATATTGAAATAGAGTTCGAGGTCTTTATCTTCCCAGCGATGGCCGGCATCATCTTCACGGGTGATATGTCTTAACCAATGTTGCGCCTGGCGAACCACTTTCAGAACGTTTGTTGCGGAATGCATTTTTTCAACATGGTTAAAGTAATGTCGCTTGTCATACCTGTCTTCGGAATAGTCATCAGACGGGTTGGTTTCGATCTCACTGACTGAATTATCAGGGCCTGCTGATATACGCAGACCGAGTTCATCCCGCCAATCTTCATCGGCCTCGCAGCAGATTGAAATATCCGGCAGTGCTTCACCCAAATCAAACAGATTGGCATGGAAATCGGTGTGGATACGTAACAGGCGGACTTGATTATGGGCGGTATCGCTGACAATAAGCAGACCATGAGAGTTGAGCACGGCATTCGATGGATTATCGAGCCTTATTAACCGGGATAATTCAGTGTCGTAAGTACGGTGGTGAATGATAGCGCCGGAACTCGTATGACCTGTCACTTGTTGCCTGACAAAGTTCATAAAATCCCAATAGGCAAGCACGGAACCGGTTTGATCCATCAGCAGGATTCGGTTATTCCCCCTGTCTGTTACCAGCAGTTCAATAACGGTAGTGTTTTGAAATTTATTTTCTACAATCGAAATACCGGAAGGGGCAGCGAACGCCAGGCTTGCATTTGTGGGCGTTATCTCACGTAGATAATTATCCTCGTCATCATACTTGAGGATACGATTTTTTCCGGTATCAGCGACATAAAGATAGCCGGCAGAGTCTGAAGTCACATCTTCAGGGTTGCTGAGTGAGTCACCAGGAGCCGCTTCAATCAGATGACTTATCCCGCCATGAGCATCAATTCGCTTGATGCGGTCGTTCCCTTGCTCAGCAACATAGAGGGCGCTACCACTTTCACGACTGACATATTCAATACCTCGTGGGTTATTAAACTCGTTATCATGTATCCCCCCTTCACCCCATTTGCTGACAAAAGTGCCACTCAGGTCGAACTCCTGGATACGGTTGTTGTTTGTGTCCGCGACAAAAATCTTATCCGAGGCATTGTTGATAACCAGCCCTGCAGGGGAATCCATTTCACCATCCGCGCTACCCTGTGTTCCGCCACCCGTGGCTTGTAATGCCCCGGATGAGTCGAATTTTTGAAATCGATGACTGTTTTTATCTGCTACATAGATGTTATCGCTGTTATCGACAGACAGGCCTTGTGGTTCATTGAAGCCACCCCATTTGAGAAGATAGCTGCCGGCGGGATCAAATTTTTTTACTTCATTTGAGGCAATGTCACTGTCACTGACATAAATATTATTGCTTGAGTCAATGGTAATCCCTATGGGTGAGTGTAATTGTTCACCAACAGGGCCGGACGTACCAAAAGAATCAATGTGCACCCCTGCGGAATCAAATTTTTGTACTCGATGATTATTATGATCAACAACAAACACATTATCGCTACTGTCTATCGCTATACCTTTAGGTTCATCAAATTCCCCGTCCCGACGGCCACTGCCACCCCATTTGGTAATAGAAACACCACTGCTGTCAAACTTTTGAACTCTGTTGTTTCTTCCATCGCTTACATATATATTATCTGAACTATCAACAGCAACAGAGTGTGGCTGGTCGAATTCCCCTTGTCCTTTGCCTTGACGACCCCAGCTCATGATAAGTTCACCACTACTGTTCAGTTTCTGGATTCGATGGCTGGTTGTTTCCACGACATAAAAATTTCCTGTTGAATCTGTCGCCAGGGTACCGGGTTGGTTTGACCATGTACTACCGATATCCTCCTGGTGGCTTAAATCACCGCCATAGCGGCGTATGCGGTTATTAGCGGAGTCGGCAACGAATGTTGTCGCGCCATCGAAGCTGATACCAACGGGATTGTTGAACCCGTCCGCGGCAGGTGCGGCATCGGGATTCAATATGAAATCCGCGTTTGGGCGATAAACTTTTACCCTGTTATTACCTGAATCTGCGATCCACAAGGCATTGTCATGTTTGTTGTATGCCACATAGGCAGGGGCATACAGATAGTTATCAGAAAGGCGCGCTTGCCAGAGATCACCAACCTGGTCAGGTACATCACCATCATTTTTTACATTACCATTCGCAGCATAAACCGTCCCGCGCAGTACCTTTCCATTTGCGTTATCACTGACATAGACCTCACCACGATTATCAACGGCAACACCGGCAGGAGCCAGGGTGTCCGGCCCCATGTTTGGTTGCCAATGACATAAATAATTGCCATTTGTACTATCAAGGCGCTGGATTCGGTTATTGGCAGATTCAGCAACATATAGATAGAGGTGCTTGGGATCCAGGGCCAGGCCGAGAGGGGTGTCAAATTCCCGGTTGCCGTTACCACTACCGCCACCGGCCTTTTCCCAGTCGGCATCATGATCGTAGCCGGTGCCTGCAGCATTAACACGCCATTTAGAGACACGGTGCCAGCTCTTATCGGCAACATACAGGGAACGATTACGATCACTGCAGACGGCAACGGGTTCCCATAAGGCCTGGGCAACGGCATGGGCATCTGAGGCGCCACTCGCGCCGCTTGGAGCACCAAACTCGCTAAGGTAACTCCGACCAAAAACCGGAAAAACACTGCGCCTGATGGAACGTGGGCCATTACCCGTGATTTCAAGACGCAGGACCTGGACGCGATGGTTACCGGTATCGGCAACGGCCAGCCATTCATTCTCATCCACTTCATGTCGCGGCACGACTGTCAGGTCTGTCGGGTCTTTAAACTGTAAATTACCGGAACCCCTTGAACCTATGCGCCGCCAATATTCATATTTACCGGATTCCCCATCGTCATTCTCAAGGTGGAAAACGATAATCCTATCATTGCCTGTATCGGCGACATAGAGGTTACGGTATTGATCAACGGTCAGACCACCCGGAGAGTCAAAACCATAATTAATAGTTTCACAGAGATAACCATTCGGATAGAAACGGCGAATATCATTGCCGTCTATCATGAAGACAAAACCATGCAGGTCGGTTGTCAAAGGACCGGTTGTCTGAAAACTGCCTTGTCCCAAGCGGCCTGTCGGTGCTTCAGGTGGATCGATACAGGCCTTTGGCGACGCGGGTGGGGTTGGCCGATTCGTTTCCACGGTTGGCCATACATTGTGATAGGGATAGCGATCATCTTCGCCAATTGGGATGTATTTGTCGTCTGTGACGTCGGCACTATGGTCGTAACCGATACCTGTTATTGTGTCATCAAAAAAAATGTCATTGTCGGACAGGTAAAAACGCAAGGTATGCTGCGGTATGGCAATAGGATTCCTGATATTAGAGGGGTCGAAGTCGGTATAGGATAGTTGCAACCTGCCGGACAGGCCGATGTAGATCTCGAGGGGGGCGTCGATATTAGTGTAATTAAGGATCCCGCCCAGGCGGCGTCTTACATAGTGTCGGGTTTCCCATTTGTCGGGTAAGGTGAACTGCTCGGTAGCAGGCGCTGAGGCAGGGATTATACGATTGGCTTCAGGCAGTGTTATGGTGAAGTAAGGGTTAAGATTATCAGCATCATCTTCATCGTAAGTTAATTCAACTGAAGCCAGGCCGTCAGCATCGGTGACATCATTCCCGGAGGAGATGTCCGGATCCCATAAAAACCGCTCATGTTCACAGAGGAGAGTGGCGTTAGGCACCGGGATCATTTCGCCACGACGCGTGTCGACGGTAAAGACCTTTACATAGACCGTTGTGGTTGTAGTAGCCATTAAACAGATACTCCTGCACTTGCACTGCCGCCACCACCTACCGCACTATTTGCTGCGCCGAGCATATGATCGAATGCTTTTTCCGTGCGTTGCAAGCCGTCGAAGAATTCCGTTTCCAGTTCATTCAGCTTGTCGATAATAGGTTGCAATATGACAGTAAAGTCGATCTCTCCCAGTTTGTCTTCTAGCGCAGCCCAGGCCTGATCCATTGGTTCGCCGAGTATTGTCTTGGGATTGACCTTATCCACCAATCCGTTGATATCATCAAAAATGATCTGAATACTGTCTAGTAACTCAGACGGTTTGGTCTCATTCAGATGTTCACCAACATCAGCATGTACCACATCAAGTTGATCAATGACTCTTGATGGATCAAGCGCACTAATCATGGCGCGCACATCAGCAACAGCGTTATCAATATCGGTGGCAAGAAAATCAATCCTGATCCGGTCAACAATTCCTTTTATTTGATTGACCGTATCTTTCACTTCGTTAATCGCATCATCAAGATCAAGACCATCAATCAGCGCCAGGACCGCATCATAGGTTTCATCCAGCTCCGCAGAGATATCTTCGGGGCGGACGGGAATAACCTTTTCCTTTAAAGTCTCAAAGCGCGCATCCAGCTCTTCAAGGAAACGAGCCGGGTTAGCCAGGCGCATAATTCGTTTGAATGATTCCTCGTTCAATAATTCCCTGGCGAACGGGGGCAGCATGTCCATCAGTCGGGTTTGCAATTCGTTATAGACGTCGACCAGGCCGCGCACATCGACATTGGTTTTCAGATTTTCAAGGGCGGTGATCAGGTTATTGTAGGTATTCACTATATCGTCTAGGAACAGTACCGGGTCTGCTTCTACAACCAGTCCCATCAGGTCCTGGTCGCCTGTGCCCTGTACCGCCAGACGGAGGTCAAAGTATTCGCCTTTAAGCTGGTTATAACCGGCAGAGACATTAACCGCCCTGACTGCAGCAATAAGCTGGTCAATTTGATTATGCAGTGTTTGTGTTAATGTTTCCGGTTGCAGCTGTTCAAGCACCTGTAAGGGAGCCTGAAACATCTGATGTAATGCATTAACTGTTTCCTGCTGGATATCTTCCAGAAAGCCCAGCAACGGCCCGGCCAGTTCCACCACAGGTTGGAAAACGACTGAAGGCTTGAAACGATCCAGCTCCTGTTCGATCTGGACAAATTCATCGGCAACAGGCGCCAGAATCTCTGATGGCCGGATATCACGCAGGTCATCCTGTGCTTTTGAGATTGCCGCCAGTAATTCATCGAATACTTCGGTGACATTAAATTCGCTGACCAAGCCTTTAAGTTCATTTAGCGGATCATTGATCAGGGCTATAATTTCACTACCCTTTATTTCATCAAATATTGAAACAAAATCGGCAAATTTGTCTATCGCCGGGCTTAGAAGGACGCTGGGTTTGACGTCGTCGAAGGGATCAAGCACATATTTCTTATGCGCCTTGTCCAGCGGCGCCAGCATTGATTCAACGCTTAATGCGCCAAGTGATTCCTCAATTTTGTCAAATGCGGCAAACAAGCCGCTCAAAAGTTGCGAGGGACTGATTTCATCCAGTATCGACAGCGCCTCCTCATAGCGTTGCTGTAACTCCTCAATACCGGACTGCGGGATGGCCTTGATATTTTGAAACTGCTCACTTAATGGTGATTTAACGGTACCGGTAAAATCAATATGAATGACCACTTCCAGCGCCAGTTTCAGAGCTTCACGGAGTATGTCGTTTAAGGAACCGGAATCAATTGACTTTAGTTTCTCAGTGTTTTCATCTAACACATCAACGACCGGATCAATAATAATATCAAAATCAATCGGGATTAACTGTTCAATGATTTCATCAACCTTGGTTTTTAAATCTTCCAGCAACTGCGGCATATTGAGGCTATCAATATAGATCGTAAAGTTATTGATACCGGTAAGGGCCTGATCTCTATAGGAGCCAAGAGTGCCGTCAACTTCATCTAATAAAGCGGATACTTGTAAGATGGCCTGTTCGAGCCGCCCCTTGAGTGATTCAAGTTCTCCCTTGAGGCTAAAACTATCGGGGGCGGATGCATCTCCGCTGATGCTGTTCCTCATTGTCTCAAAAATTTCAGTAAGGCTGTCCTCAAAATGAAAACGAAAGGAACCATCGGGCTGGAATTCACCGACACCTGAGGCCAATTCACGATACTGTGTTTGAATATCGTCAAAGTAGCTTTGGATTTGGCCGACAAAATCGGTAACACCCTGCTCAGCTGTGTAGGTGGCTTCGGCAACCGGGGTAAGCTGTTCATTCAGCACATCACCAATAGAAGGCAGATCAACTGTTTCGATTGTTTCCTGTAATGTATTAAAAAAGCCGAGCACTTCATCACGAACAAATGACAAGTCAATGTTCTCAATGGCTTCATCCAGCTTATCGAACAGGGCATTAAACGGGTCATTGATTTTCTGGACTTCATTAATGTTAACCCGTAGCGCGTTATTCAATTGTTTACGTAGATAATTTTCCAATGCATTAGCTTGAAATAGAGGATGTGCAGTGACCCCGCGTATATTTGAAAGCACCGGCCTAATATGTCTGTTCAGGTCGCGTAGTCCTCTTGTTATGGGAACTATGGATGTTCTGAATGTGGCATAGTCAGTATTAATTTGTGTTATAGAAGTGCTGTATAAACCGGTTAGCGTCGTTACAGCACTTGCCACCGGTTCCAATGCTGCCTGGAGACTATCCAAGATGGGAAATTCCTGGGTAAATCTAATTATTGTTTGTACTTTTTCAAAGCCAAAAAGTTTCAGGGTTCTATCCAGGGCGCGCTGGTATATTTCGACTATGATATCTGCTGCATCGGATGAATCCGCGACAGCCTCAATCAAGGGGGTAATCTCTGTAGAGAGACTCTGGATTGATGCAATCCATGCGGTGATGTCTTCAGCCTCTTTACCACCGAATTGGTTCAGGAGTGAGACAATTTGTTCTGTTAACGAGCTGATGACACCATTGCGATCCTCGGGGATGTTGTCAGAGATTTGCCTGATCGTGGTAATGATATTTTGTATGCCGGTAATTGCATCTCCAGAGAAAATATCCCTGGCATCCCTGAAATTATTGCCTATCTGTTGCAAATTTTCCGTCGGTATTAACTCGGTTACGGTCTTTAAAGCCGGATAAAGGTTGCTGACAGTAGAAACCGTATCAGTTAAATCACTGCTGAGTAAGCTGGAGAAATTGGCTGATATACTGTTCTCCACATCGTCAAATAATTGCTGGGGAGGCTGCGCTAATAATCCTGCTGCACCAGCATAACCGGAGCCGGGAACGTCACCCTCCTGCTCTACTCCCAATAAGTCAATGGCAGTAGTCATAATGGTTTGCAAACTTTGCAAATTCTGAGTCAATGAAGCTTCCGGCATAAACTTATTCCTGTTTATCTAATCATTCGTACCAAAAATATTCTGCAAAGGAGTCAACGCATCATCCAGGCCTGACATGGCGCTTGTCACGCCATCCAGAGCGGAGGTCAAATCATCTGTCGGGTCTGACAAATCGGGTACGCTGCCTATTGAATCAATCACGTCCAGGGCTCCGGTTACTGAGTCGATAAAATTTCCGGCTTGGTCCAACAAATCCGTATCAATCCCACCCAATGGGTCTGGTGGTGGAGGCGGCGGCGGGCTTTCTTTTAATATGATGAAATAATCCATTTGATCCGGCTTCAAGCCGTTTTCTTCAAACCGCAGTGTTTCAATAATCACGTACTGCACTTCAGTAGCCGTAACGATGTCACCGAGGAACGTCACGGGTTCTCCTTCGCGGAATTTGCCACGGAGTTCTTCTAAAAATTCGTTGCGTGTTTCATCTCCGTACAAACTACCGCATATCGCCACACGCGTTGGTCCGGTATTCATATCTTGAAACAGGCTGCCAACACGGCCCGGAATATCAAGCTCAACAAAATTTCTTTTTTCCAGTGATTGTATGAATTGGATACGTGGAATTTCCCAATCACCTAACACGGGTTTTACATTCATGACAAATCTACCCCATGACGCTTGGCTTGTTCCACAAGCACCTCATTAACTAAGGTGGTAAGCGCATCTTTATCCAGCGTATTCACCGCCATAGAGATAGCAAAATCTGCGCTTGTAGCGTTGCTAAGCTGCCTTGATGGAGTATCCCCTTTTTGCAAATGAAATTTCATACTCTGTTTACTGTGTGCGTCTTCTATATTTAAACGACTGTAATTGCCGCCCTGTTCATCACTTTGAAGCGTATTTGAATCAATTTGCATCTTTGACTTTACACTCTTATCCGTTTGTGACAGCAGCAATTCCTCCGCCATCATGCCAATTTGGGCAAGACTGTTTGATAAGGTTTGGCGGCTATTGATAGTTAAATCATTGCCGGCGACTTGACTGATGTTGGACTTCGCATCTTTTTCATACGTTCCGCCGGCACCGCTATAGCTGCTGCTTGCCGGTGTATTATCCCGTTGCCCTTGCAGATGGCTTGCCGTATCTGAGTGCTTAAGCGATCGGCCCTTCAGTTCAGCAGGCCACGGCGCCATGGCTACGGAAGACGCGTCGGTCGATATAGTACTTGCCTTATTGAATGCGTTATCAGTACGTTCATGGAAACGCCGGTAATTACTATCCACATTAGCTTTCTTTTCCTGTTTAGCAGACGTTTCTTCATCCAGAATCCGCTTCACCAGGTTATCAACGACAACCAATGTATTTTCTAAAGCATCACCACTCTGTAAAGGGCTTTGATTTGTATTGGCTGCACTTGACAACGGTTCTATAGGGGCGTTAATAGAAGTTGCGACGTTCAAATTATCAAACCCTGACGCTTGTCGTACGGATTTATTATTGTGTTTCGTCGGTAGTTCTAACGTTGTATCTCGCACTGTGAACCGTTGCACACGCGAAACCGATGAAGCAGAATCGTTCATCGCAACAACGTTGCCATTATTGCCTTTGCAGGGCGGACTTCCGTTGGTTGACTGACTCCGATGGTCCTGCTTATTGCGCTTTGCCAGCGAATTCGTTTGTGGCTCTCCGTCTTTTGGCTGTCTATCGTGATACCGCTCAGAATCGTTGTTGCGGTTACGCCGATGCGTTTTATCTGTCGCCGGATTAGTCCCTGTTTCAATATTCGTGTCGGACTGTAACCCATCAAAGGGCGAAAAATCCACTAGTGGCAAACTATCATTTAAATCCTCACATAGCCGTTCAACCAAGATTATGTTTTCCAAACCACTGGGAAGCGGATGAGACAATGCATCAACCACATCTCGAAAAGACTTAACCGCCTGCCGCAAATTCTCTGATTGGTCACTATTTTTTTTCGACGCCATGTTCCCCTCGCAACATTTGCAGATTGAGTAACACTTGCCCCAACGTCAGCTCATTAACTTGCTGTGGTGTCCAACCAAACTCTTTGGCTAACACAAAGGCTGCTTTGATTAACGGCGCATCTACTGCTTCATTGATTTGCTCTTGGCTAGCGGTTATACCACTGATCTCGTTAACATGTTGCAATAAGTACTGGACTAACCCAATGTGCATACCGTTGACCTGTGCTACGGTCATTTGCGGTTCCACCAGCGCACGCTGCACCATTAATGTCGCCATTAGAGAATCACTTTCTTTGGCGGCACGGGAAATGAGCTGCAGATCGTGCACTGTGAGTGGACGTAATCGCACGGTATTTTTGGTGTCGGCATCATCATGTTGCTGTTCGGCCGGATGTAAGATATCGGGAGGAATCTCAATCTCGAAATCCAGGGTGCCGCCTGCCAATAATTCTTCACCGTTTAACATTACGCTGCATCCGCCACTGTCATATACAAGGCTTGAAAGCTAATTGATTCCATGAGGAAGTCATCTTCCGGCATGTTGTAATTCCAACTATCCAACTTAACACCATGCAATGTTACTGTGTTATTTACATCAGGGTTTGCCGGATTTTCCACCATTAACGTCACGTTAAAACTGGGTTGCGCCCAACTTGTGGCGGGACGGCTGGACGCCGCTTCGCCTAGTAACAGTTTTAACATTGCACCATTGATGTACGCCCGCCCGATGGTACCGCGTATGGTGACATTACCAGGCCGCAATTCCGTGGCATAACGTTGACCTATCTCATGGAACGCTTTGACATCCGATTGTACTTCCACCGCGACATTCTGCACCCGGCCTACGCTAATCATGTCGTATTCGGTAAGGACCTCTTGGGCTTTCTCACCTTCAGTGCCTTCCGGGGTGGAAAGTGTTATTGAACCATCTGCGCCAGTGAATACATTTATGTTTGCCATGTCCTAAGCCTCCTTATGAAAGAGCCAATGTTACGCGGATGTAATCAATGCTGAATGTGGGCTGCATAGCGACGTTGACAATAGCCCGCCCTGCAATTTCATCCGGACGTGTTGCGGTCACTTCGACTGAATAACGCGTCAGCGATTCATCTTGAACCATGGTGGTGAGAAAACCATCAATAGCACCCTGTAATGCTGCGCGCACGCGTTGGTTGTTTAAACGTCCGATAAAAGGATTACTCACTTGTCGGATGCCGGCTTTAGCAAAATCGGTAATACGTCGCGTGGTAATTTGGCTAAACGGACCATTTTCAGAGGCTTGCGTCGTTAATCCCCGAACCACACGAATACCCCGGCGATCTTCCAATGCAGCGACACCACCTGTGAGTAAATCTTTGGTTTCTCCATAGGAAAATTTTTGTTCTAATTTAGTCACACCGGAAAGAACTTTATTGGTAGGACTTGTTTGCACTGCTAAGCTACTTATTAAGCCTGCTAATGCTGCCGCCGTATAGCGGCCATTTAACACAACGTCCGCCTCCCCGGCTGCGTCATAGGCATAGATACCCGGCGCGGTCATAATCACCCGTTTATTGGACGTCACCTGTCCGGTAATATCTGATGCTGCGGATTGGTCTGAGCCGATCACTGCAATCACGTCTTTGCCATTGCCCTCCGCACTGTCAACAATACTCCCTAACACCGCTTTTGCTTGATCTGTGGTCAATTCCGGCGCTACTAATATATTGACATTTTCTTTAATGACTTCATCAAATCCATCAGAAAAATCAGCTTGCGATGCCCCGGCTGCCAGCGAATGAGCATAAATCGTTCTCGCACCGTTTCTAAATAGCAGTTCGATGCTACGCGTTAGGTTTAACGTTTCGGCACTATAAGCATCGTACATTCCTAAAGTGGTTCGGGCCGTATCCCAATCCGATAGATTGTGGGTTTCGCCATTCCCTTCACCGGCGGTTCCCACAATACCGATGTTTCCCGCTGAAATTCCGCCGGCACTAATCAGGGCTTCTGCTTGCACCCGTATATACGTGCCTGGAATAATTTGTTCTGCAAATTGGTCTTCTGCCATGGACTCATCCTCCTGTTTAGTGCTGATTTACCTCGCTAATTTTGAAAATGAACCAACTTAATGCGATAAAAATATGCTTGATTATTATTATGACACGCAAATCCAATTCTTCCCGCTTCCGTAATAGAACTATCTTCCCCTTGCAACGCAAAATTATTGTCGATGAATAAAGTAAACTTGGAATCTTTCACAATGAGTTTTACTTGATAATGTACATCCATATCGTAACCTTGGGTATCATCCAACCCAGGCGTATCAAGAAAGCTGAATACACCGTCTACTTTTTTGCCCATTAATCGATAGTTGTGACGCGAGGACATTAAAAAGTAATAAAAATTTTCTGTATTCCGGAAACGAAAAACAAAACCGATACCATCGGAATCCCCGGACTCCAAGTCAGCACTCAGAATAAAATTCTGCACTAACGGCCGTTGAGCCGTCTGCTTAAGCAGTAGATACGTGCCGGCTTTATCCGGGGTGGGCAACAGGTCGCCGCCATGGATATCAGAGAGCTGTTCAATACGAAATTCATCGCCATTATACGTCCAGTTAGAACTCCCTCCATGCGTGACCAGAGGATCATCAGCAACATCAAACAAGTCCAAAGCGTTGTCATCAAAACCGGTATTAATGAGAAACCTGGCCCCGTCTTCACTAAGGTCCAAATCGTAATCAAGGGGAATCTCGTCCATCACCCCTTCTGCAACATCAGGCAGTTTCACATATTCATAAAGCACGGAAAAGTTAACATCCTGCGCCGCAACCATATTACTTCCATGGCTTGTCGTTGTTACCGGACCAAGGTCATTGAGTACGATACGATAAAGCCCGTTTTGAGAAAGCGTCTGACGATCCTGGGTTAGAAAAATCCCGGTGAGATTGTCAACAATATTACTAAGCTGATCTTCATCCGCAGCTTTTGCTGTTATTACCGCAACCGTCTTGATGCGCCTCCCATAAATGGCACCTTTGGGATCCTCGTTTACGGCGATAAATCCGCCCAGGCCGATGGGAGTAATCCGTATGGCAGAAAATACCAGTCTTGGTTCATGGGCAGAATCAGTTACCGGGGGCATCATCCCCTCCAGCAAACTCCTTAGGCTAACCAAGGCTTCATTACTTATGAGATCCATCCGGCTCCCTCGTTCTGAGATGCTTATGAGACAGAATATTTCAATAAAGATAGATAAGAACTTGCTTTTAAATTAGCAGGCAAAAAGCATACCTGTTTTTACACTCCCCCAGTAGCCCCATTTAAGAGGGTTTTAGGTGTTTTGGGGTACTTTTTTATCAGTAAAAAATGTAATATTGTGTGAAATATTTTCCCTAATGATTTCCCACCGTTTTTCATATAAATATCTATTTTTATATTTAAAATTCAAAATAGATCCCTATTACAAAAACTACATAGATATGCCGGCCTGACCTGGTTTTTCACCATGGTTCAGCCCACAACGAAAGTTGAGAGATCTGTGTAGGTTACACAGACTTTTTTATATATAAAAAAAACGGTAAACAGATTATAGATAGTTACCCTGAATGAAACGGTTTGTCAAGGTTTTCCCATCCGCTTGCACAAAGCCTGTAAATGATGTATAGATGCCCGGATTAAAATGGGCGGTATTATGTATAAAGACAGGGTGTTTGCAGAAAAACGGGCCACGATTACATCTTACCCGG
>JAQYWJ010000214.1 GCA_030145005.1 Desulfobacter sp.
GAACTGATTGAACAGGGGGTTGACGCCATGATCGGTCCCATGTCCAGCACCATCGCCATGGCTATTCTGCCTTACCTGAACAGGTCTCGGATGGTCACTGTCTCCTCTACGGCCAGCACGACACGGCTTTCCGGGCGGGACGACTATTTTTTCCGCGTCTGCCCCTCTGCCGGAGCCCAAGCACGTGTAAACGCCGATTACCAGATTCGGTCAGGAAACATGCAGCGTATTACAGTTGCCTTTCATAGCGGGAATCCTTCATTTTGTGAATCCTTCATAAAAAATTTTAAAAAGACATTCCAGGCCGGCGGGGGAGAAATTCTTTCTGTTACAAGCTTTACATCCAAAGACGGACGTTCTTTTTTTCAAATCGCGGATGAGCTGTTAAAGGACAGACCGGATGGTATCTTAATTGTCGCCAATGCCATGGATTCTGCCATGCTATGTCAGCAGATTCGTAAAATCAGTCCGTCAGTCAAGATCACCTTGTCAAACTGGAGTGCCTCCCACCGGTTCATTGAGCTGGGCAGCGGGGCTGTTGAAGGAACAACCCTGCCCATTTCCGTTGACTGGAACAGCCCCCTTCCCCGCTATCAAAAATTTCGGAAAATTTTTTTTGACCGTTACCAACTTGAACCCGGAATCGTCAGCTTGAATACCTATAATGCGGTCCAGGTGGTTCTATCTGCACTTAAGGCCCGTAAATCCGGGCAAAGTTTAAAAGAGGCCATACTTTTTTTGGCCGAATTCAACGGGCTTCAAAGAAAAATCAAATTTGATGCATACGGAGATATGAACGCCGATGTCCTCATGTACACAATCCGCAACCATCAATTTGAGGCATTGGAGTAAATCCATGGGATCTGACATTTCTTTGAAAAATTATCTATCCCGGCATTTTGCTGTGGTCGCGGTGTTGCCCGTGGTCACCATTGCCTGTCTGACCTACGGTTTCATGTTGCCGGCCATTAAGGCCCGTACAGGTCTCCAGCACCAGGCTATGGCCCGTTCCATTGCCGGCCGGATATCTTCACACCTGGCCGGCAGGAAACGCCAAATTTCTGCCATCGCTGAATATCTGAGCAACCGACAACTCAAAAACAATATGGCAGCGAACAATCTGCTGGATGCCCATTGCAGCAACGGCGAATTTTTCGAAGCCCTGTTTGTGGTTGACAATCAAAACGGCTTGATTCAAGCGGCCGGCCTGAGCCGGTCCCACCGGCTAAAACGTTCCGATTTCATTGGACTGGATTTTTCCGGCCGCAGGTTTATCCGTTCTCTAAAAAAAACTGAAAAAACGGCATGGTCACAAATTTTTTTGTCCACGGTCAATAGCCGGCCGGCAGTGGCGGTGGCGGTTCCATTGGCAAAGGGTATCATTATCGGGGAAATAGCCCTGGATAACCTGAATGCATTCATCGGCCATCTGCCTGTAGAATCTGAATTGTTGACATTTGTGGTTAACGAGCGGGGAAACGTCTTGGCAGATTCCCTGGGGCAGTATTGGGGGCAAATTTTGAAAGACGGTTTTATTGCCGAGACAGAATCGACAGATAAGCCCCGGCCGGTTTCAAAAACATTTGAACTCAATGGTCGAAAAATGCTGGGCACAGTGGTGGATATGGATGAAACCGGTTGGAAAATTCTGATCGCCCAGCCAATCAGCAAAGCGTTTCAGTCGCTGTGGGATATCCTTACCCTAATTGGTCTGGGACTGTTTCTTGCTCTGATCCTTTCCCTGTTCATTGGTCGGTTTCTGGCCGGCAAGTTCTCCCTTGTTTTTAAATCCTATACCGAACGGGCTGCATCCATTGCCGACGGATACTACGATCTTCAATGGCCTGAGCATAAAACAAGGACGTTCTCTCTTCTGGGCCAAAGTCTTGAGCGCATGGCCCAAAAAATTAACCAGCGGGAGGAAGAACTCAAAGCCGGCGAGGAGCGAACCAAAGATATTCTGGTCAATATTCCCGGTGTGGCGTTCCAGCACATTGCCTATCTTGATACATTCAGGGCAAGGTCTATCACTACGATAGCCCGGGAAAGGGGCATGGAAATTTTCGGCCTGGACTTTGATCATGAAAATTTTATTGAGAATTTTGTGGCCTGCCTTCCTGAAAGTGACCGGTCCCGTTTTGCCCTGTCCCTGGAAGAATCCGTCAACGATTTTAAACCCTGGCATTATGAGGGTCGGTTCATCAAACCGTCCGGAAAAGAAATCTGGTTTGAGGGGCGTTCCACCCCCCGGCAGATCAATGATGCTATTTGCCATTACGGTGTGTTAACGGATATATCCCGGCGTAAAAACATAGAAACCTCCCTTCGTCTTGCAAAATTCTCTTTAGAGAAGGCTCCCATCGGCATCTGGCGAATAGGACATAACGGCGAGGTTCTGGACGTGAACGAACAGGGTTGTAAAAGCCTGGGATACTCCCGGGAGGAACTTTGCCGCATGTCCGTGTTTGATTTTAATCCGGACCAAAGCATCAAGGTCTGGGAAAACATGGTCAGCCGGCTACGCAGGGCCGAAAGCGTAACGCTTGAAATGCATCATCGGCACAGGAACGGAGAGGTCTTTCCCATCCAGCTCATAAAAGCGATCATGTATTTTGAGAATCAGGAATACTATCTCTCTTTTGTTCAGGACATCAGCAAGCGGAAACAGATGGAAGAAATCATCATTCAAAGCGAAAAAATGCTCTCCGTTGGGGGGCTGGCCGCAGGCATGGCCCATGAGATCAACAACCCCCTGGCCGGCATGATGCAGACCGCCCAGGTCATGGCCCAGCGACTCTCTGCCGGTCTTGATATCCCGGCCAGCCGGAAAGCGGCCGAGGCAACAGGAACCAGTCTTGAGGCAATTGAGCAGTTCATGACAGCCAGGGGCATACCGCGTATGATCCAGACTATTATTGAGTCAGGGCAGCGGGTATCTGCAATTGTGAACAATATACTCAGTTTTTCCCGGAAAGACGAAACAACCGTATCCTCCCATTACCTGGACAAAATCCTGGACAAAACCGTTGAGCTTGCAGCAACGGATTACGATTTTAAAAAGGCGTATGACTTTAAACAAATTAAAATCACCAGAGAATATGACGGCGACCTGCCTGCCGTTCCCTGCCAGGCCGGCAAAATCCAGCAGGTGGTGCTCAATATCCTGACCAACGGGGCCCAAGCCATGCAGGAGGCCGGAACCCCTGAACCCAGGTTCATCCTCAGGACCTATGGTGATCCGGCCCGGGATATGGCCTGCATGGAGATAGAGGACAACGGGCCCGGTATGGATGAAAAGACCTGCAAGTGTATTTTTGATCCCTTTTTCACCACCAAGCCGGTGGGCGTGGGAACCGGGCTTGGGCTCAGCGTCTCTTACTTCATCATCACCGAAAACCATAAAGGCGAAATGACGGTGGAATCAAGCCCCGGCGCAGGTACGAAATTCGTTATCCGGCTCCCTTTGACAAAACCTCAATCTAAGGCAGGAAAAATGTTAGGGTTATAGAACTTTTAATTTTTGATCCTTGCTTCATCTTTAAAATTTCATAACGGCCCGGCAATCAAGTCGTTTGCGGCCGGTATCACCTGATGCTGTTTCAATCCGCCCTGACCCTTAAAAAAGAGGCAAATTTCGGAACCCCGTTTTTACTGAACCCATGATATTTAAACGTCACTGTTGTCCCAACGACAGGTGGATTGTTCCGAACCAAATCCGTAAATCCGGTCCCTATTTTAAAAATAACGCCGTTTTCCAGTTTCAACGTAAGTGATCCCATGGCATTTTCATATTTACCTTTTCCCTTGTTAATACCAATAACAAGGCCTTCCATGTCCCGGGCTTTTTTAACCTTGAGGACATGGGCGCTTCTGCCGGTTTGGTAGGGCATATTGGGATTTTTTACGATAACGCCTTCACCACCCCTTGATTCCACTTCAAGAAAAAAACGGTCCAGGTCCGATCTATCTTGGATCAAAATCTGCCGGATCACTCTGACATGGGGGGTGAAATGGGATTTGAACCACTCTTTTGCCCTGTCAAGCCGGTGAAAAAATGCCCCCTTCCGGTTAG
>JAQYWJ010000215.1 GCA_030145005.1 Desulfobacter sp.
CATCCCCGTATTTCTTGAGTTTTTTAAGCAATGTTTTCCGGGTAATGCCAAGCCTTCGGGCAGCTTCGCTCTTATTACCCCCGGCTGCAGACAAGGTGGATAAGATAGCTCGTTTCTCAACCTTGGACAGGGAGATATTTTCAAGGTTCAAATCCGCATCCCGGATATGTTCAGGGTCATCATCCAGGATAAAGGAGAGATCAGACCGGCGAAGGTAATCGGTCCTGGCCATGACCACGCCGCGCTCCACGGCGTTCATCAGTTCACGGACATTGCCGGGCCACTCATACCGGATCAAGGTATCCATGGCATTGGGAGAGAACCCCTTGATGTCCCTGCGATTTTTCCGGGCAAACTCATCCAGAAAGTGCATGGCAAGTTCCGGGATATCCTCGGGACGCCGGCGCAACGGTGGAATATCAATGTGTACCACATTAAGCCGGTAGTAAAGGTCTTCTCTGAACGTTTTTTTTGCGGACATGGCTTTTAAATCCTTGTTTGTGGCGGCAATCACCCTGACATCCACGACAAGGGTCTTTTCCGCGCCCACGGGTGCAATCTCTTTTTCCTGGATGACCCGCAGCAGCTTTGCCTGCATGGCAAGGCTCATCTCACCGATTTCGTCCAGCAGGATACTGCCCTTGTCCGCTAAAAAAAACTTGCCCTTGTGTTTTTTATCAGCCCCGGTGAATGCGCCCCGCTCATGGCCGAACAGCTCAGATTCCAGAAGGGTTTCGGTGATGGCTGCACAGTTGATCCGGATATAGGGGTGCTGCCTTCTCATGCTGTTGTTGTGAAGGGCGGCAGCCACAAGTTCCTTTCCTGTGCCGGATTCCCCTGTGACAAGCACATTGGCATCGGTGGGAGCCACCATGTGTATGGTATCCAGCAGTGCTTTAACGGCAGGGCTTTTGCCCAGGATATCGTGGTGAAAGGTACTGGTTTCCAACCGTTTTTTCAGGTCCTGATTTTCGTTCTTCAGATAAAGACGTTCAAACACCCGGTCCACGGTGAGTTTAAGCTTATCAAAGTCAAGGGGTTTGGTCAGGTAATCATAGGCCCCGATTTTCAGGGCCTGGACAGCCGTATCCACCGAGGAATAGGCAGTCATGATGATTACGGGAAGGGCCGGGTTAAAGGCATGAATTTTGGCCAGGGCTTCCATGCCGGACATTTTCACCATTTTCATATCCATGAGCACCAGACCAAAGGGGCTGTTTGTCACCGAGTCCACACCGTCATCTCCGTCCAGGGCAACCTGCACGGTATATCCCCACCCTTTCATCAGGGTTTTAAGCATGGTGGCATGGGCTGTATCATCATCCACCACCAGCACTGTCTTATCGCTCATCAACATGTCCTTAATCTTGTCTATTTTATTGTTTCAGTGCCGGGCACTGCCATGGCCGCTTTATTATCAGGCAAGGTGATATAAAACACGGCGCCTTTTGAGGGACGGCTTTCCACCCGGATGTCTCCTTTGAGATTTTCAACGATCCTGTGAACAATGGACAATCCGAGACCTGTTCCCTTGGCCCGGGTGGTAAAATAGGGGTCAAATATTTTTTCAAAATCTTTTGCCGGGATGCCGCAGCCGTTGTCCGCCACCCGGATTTCAAGATTGTCTGCCACATCTGCCACGCCAACTTCAAGAATTCCGTTACTGTCCATGGCATTTAACGCATTCATGTAAAGATTGAGCAGCACCTGGCAGATCCGTTCCGGATCCGTATGAATGGTTTCTTTTCTGGTACGGATATCAGTTTTAACATGGATCTTTTTTTTTCCAAGGTCATGGGAAACCAGTTTAAGGGAGTGCCGGATAAGGGGTTCGATCCGGGTCTGCTTGATCTGTACGGCCATGGGCTTGGCAAATTCCAGCAACTGGGTGATGGAGCGGTCCATACGTTCCACTTCCTGGACCATGATTTTTGCAATCTCCACGTCCTCGGGGTCATTTTCATACTGCCGGGCAAAATAGGTGGCAAAGCCCTTGATGGAACTTAACGGATTTCTGATTTCATGGGCCACGCCTGCGGCAAGTTTACCTATAGCAGCTAAACGCCGGTTGGTTTCCACCTGTTTTTTCAAGTCCCGGATCTGGGTCAGATCCCTGAATAAAAGGACAAATCCCTGGACCTGGTCTTCGTCTGCCGGAATGGCCGAAACAGTCATATCCAGCCGAAGATTGCCTTTCCCTTTTTGGTTCAAGGCAACTTCCCCGGACGCTACGCCTCCTGCCCCCGAAATTTTAGCAGCTATGGCAGCCATCTGGGGACAGGCTTTTTCAGGAATTTCACCCAGGATCTTTTCAGCAGACCGGTTGGCTGAAGTCACATTAAAATCCGTATCTAAAGTGATCAGGCCCGAGGGCATATTCTGAACTACATTGTCGGAAAAAGCCTTGACCTGTTCCAGGGATGACTGGGCTCCCCTGTAAGCCTGGAGGGCAAACAGGGCAATAATGCCCGAACAGCAAAAAACAAAAAACAAAAGCCCTTTAATAACAATGTTCTTAAATCCCTGGGCCTGGGCCGCCTGCACCCCGGTCATGGACATTCCGGCAAAAATATAGTGATCGGTCTGCCCAAATGCGCCGAAAGCCGGCCTGGCCGATCTTTCAGTACCAGGCGGTCCGGGCGATATCTTTTTTCCGTGGACGTAGCCGGAATCGGGCCCGTGGCCGGGTCCCCGTCTTCGACCTCTGAACATGGAATTAAACGGAACAAAGCGTTTGGCCACTTCCAGGACCGGCCCATCCGGTGTGTTCAGGGAGCGGCTAAAGATCCGGTGGGGATCCCTGGGTAACGAGCCAAGATCTGGCCATCCGTCATAAATTTTACCCACCATGGCGGCATCGGAATGGGTAATGATCTTTCCCATGGCATCGGTGATCATAATATAGGCAACATCGGGCTGCCCTGCGGTCTCTTCCAGCATGGACTGAATTCTTTCGGTGCCCCACTGCATGGATCCCATACCAATTCGGGTGCCTGTTTCAAATGTGCGAATTAGAGAGGTGCCTGTGATTAAAAATCGCTCCCGGATAAATTCATCCTGTTTTTTAACCCGATCCAGGGTCATCAGGATAAATACCGGCAACAGCACAACCAGGACCCCCACCATAACCAGAGGCGGCACCAGCCCCGGCATTTTTGGGGTAATCTTTAATTTAAATCTATTCATCAGGTTAACACAGATATATGAAAAGTATATTTTTTACCCGATTGTATACCCTTGCCTGGGTAAAAAGTACACACCATATCTAATTTTTTAAAAAATACCCTGATATGGTATGTAGACTCGAAAGGCCTGATATAAAACGACTTCAACGAATTTCAAGATGGTTGGCACATCATTTGCTTTAAATTTTAGCAATGAAGATCACAAAAACACGAATCACAGAACATAAACCAAGCGTCACAAGGAGGCATTATGAAAAAAACATTAGCCGTATTAACCATCCTGATTATCACATGCACCTTTTCCGCCAGTGCATTTGCATACCCCCAAAAACAGGGCAAGGGCAAGGGCTTAAGACAGGACGGATCTCGGGCGTGCATGAACCTGACCGATGAACAGCAAAAACAGCTTCGGGATCTGCATCAAAAATTTATTGATGACACCTATGAGATGCGTGCAGACATGATGACCCTGGATCAGCAGATCCGCATGTACATGGAAACATCCAATCCTGATCCGGCAAAACTGAAAGCCATGGTCATGGAAAAAGCGGATTTAGAAAAAGATCTGGCTGTTAAAAGCTTGGAATTTGCTCTGGATGCCAGAAAAATCTCTCCGGAATTAAAATACATGCCCATGGGAATGGGCCGAGGATTTGGCTGCTATGGCATGGGATACGGCCCCCGGGGTAAAGGCCACGGCTATCATCATGGATTTGGCAGAGGTGCCGGATTTAATGGTATCCCCGGCATGGGATTTGACGGCCCCCAAGAAGAGACCTCTCC
This sequence comes from Desulfobacter sp., assembly GCA_030145005.1. Lineage (GTDB taxonomy): Bacteria > Desulfobacterota > Desulfobacteria > Desulfobacterales > Desulfobacteraceae > Desulfobacter. Next base: position 3,969 of record JAQYWJ010000215.1, read on the forward strand.
AGAAAATAACTAATACATACCTACCAATCAATTACCCATCCTTCCATCAACTCCTTTCTCTCCTGTCCCCCCGGGTAACACACCCGGGGGGA
>JAQYWJ010000216.1 GCA_030145005.1 Desulfobacter sp.
GGTGTCTAAATTTCCGAGTTTAGTTTACCCATGATTTGTACACAATTTTAACAGCTTTAATTTCTATTTAAAACCATGAAGAGCATGAAGGACATGAAGATTGATTTTCCGGTATATTTTCTTCATGTCCTTCATGTTCTTCATGGTAAAAAATTAAGCTAATAAGGAATTTTTAGACACCCCACCTCAAGTTAAGGAATGAGTCCGAAATAACTTAACCTGGGAGCGCGGGCGAGACGCCCGCGCTCCCGGATATAGCAAAATGGGCAAGTTATTTAAGACCCGTTCCTAAATGTCATCAAACAAAAATTGATTTCGGTTCCATGGTATTCCCAAAATTATATCCGCCATAAGAGGCAGGTGCTGTTGTCGGTGCAGCGGGTTTTTTCCCAGGATTATTCAATACCTGGGTCTCCCATATCTCATTGAGTTTTTCAATGTAGGAATAGGTAAGATCTATTGTCTTGACCTCATTGGTAAGGGAAACTTTTGGAAATTTCGTCAAAGTACTTGTGTAGAGCCCTCTTAAAAACCGGGTGGACTCGTCATTCATTTCCGGATCTATGCCGGCATTGAGTTCTGATACAATGGCGATGACCTTGCTTAAATGCTCACCCCGTTTTTTCGGGTTTTTTCAATAACGCTTCCCTTGCACACGTTAAGTGCTGGAGCGCACCTTTATACAGAAGATGTATCAGCTTTTCAGGTGTCATTCCCTCATAGTGGTTGTTTAAATAGGTGTTCAGATTTCTTGCAACTGACATTCAGGGCCTCCTGTTGTTTTAAAAAAGATTATTTTTCCTGTGCGTTATTAAATGATTCAAACATGCTCGAGAGATATTCTGACTGGGAATTCATGGTTCCAATAAATGCATCCAGCCGGACAAATTGTTCGGCCATCAGTTCATACCGTTTGTCCAATCTTTCCGTGGCGGTTTCAATGCTGGTGGTCAAGCGGTCAATTTTTTCCTCGGCGGCAGTTTTTTCCCGGTTGACCAAGCCGGTTGAGCGGGTCATTTCCGCTAACTTGTCATTGAGTATATCTCCAAGTCCGGTGATTCCTTTGTCGCTGTCACCAATAAAAAGGCTTGCCACATCTTCAAGGGCTTTATTGCGTCACGGGGATGGGAAGACGTCACGGCGGAGGACCTGCTGGTTTACGTGGTCATTAATATATTCAAGGGGGAGAAAGGCAGGAGAATCACGGCTAATTTAATGGGGCCGGTGATCATAAATTCAAAAAACAATGAGGCGGTTCAGGTCGTCATATCCGATTCAACCTACTCCCATCAGCACAATATCCTGGAATCCGCCTGAAATATATCGTTTAAAAAAATAGAGCCCGTTAAACTTTCTGGTCAAATATGAGACCGGTGAACTCTTCAATTTTCCCTTTGATTGCCAGCAGTTCCTCTGAAGGGATCTGCTTGATGAGTTCACCCGTCTCCCGGTTTTTGATTTCCACAATCACCTCGTGCATGTGATTTTCTCTTATGGAAAATCCCAAAGTCGTTTTAAGGTCATCCATATATTCATTCAGCTCTTCCGCAAGTTGTCTGGTCTCTTCAACGGAAAAATTTTTTTTCTGTTCTTCCATTTCCCGGGTGTTGCTTTTGCTTTCTTCCGCCGCCTCGATTTTATTCGGTTCAGAGGCAGGAGTATCCGGTTCCACCGGTGGCGGTGCCATCGGTTTTGGGTCCACAGGTTTCAAAGGCGTATTTATATCGTTGATATTCATCCTGCCATCCTTATTAATTCGTAATACTGATAACTTTTGGCGTGTATGCAACAGCTGCCGAAGATCGGTATGAACCGATCACCGACGTTCCTTTGGATACCTGTTTCATACGGTTTTTAATATTGTCTCTGACAGCGTGTACTTTTACTTCAAGGGCCCTGTTCTGCTCAAGGAGTCCTGTAACGCGATCCTTCAAAAAAAACAGCATTGATTCCGTTTCGGCCCCGGTTTCGGTTTCGGTTTCCAGCTGTTTAACCAATGTATCGACGTTCCTTATCAGCCGGGAAATTGCAATCTTTCGTTTTGCAGACTGCTGTTCAAGGTCGGGCAGGGCCTGTTTGTCAAAAGATGCAAGGTGATCTGTCTGAAGATCGTACAGCCGATTTAACGTGTCTTCTACTGCTTTAAAATTTTTTTTCATATTTATGAAATATCTTCTTTTATCTGTCAAACGGAAATTGCCTGAAAGGTTGTATTCGGTCTGTCTTGATTGAACGCCGGTTGAAAAGACCGTTTTGGGGCCGTATTTTTTACAATTTCAGTGGATGACGCTTGTTTTTTTGCCATCACATCAGTTTCCCAGATCTCTTTAAGCCTTGATATATAGGCTTTGGCACGGTCAAGGGTCTTTAAATCATTGTTTAGGGTTACCTTTGGCAGCTCCGTCAGAATGGCCGTGTAAAGACCCCTTAAAAACCGGGTGGATTCATCCGTCATTGTCGGATCAACAGAGGCATTGAGCTCTGATATGATGGCAATGGCTTTTGAAAGGTTTTCTCCTTTTTTTTGAATGTCCCCCTCTTCAATACCTTCCCGGGCCAGTTTCATGCGGGTCAGGGCACAGTTGAAAAGCAATAGTATCAATTGCTCGGGATCCATACCTTCATAGTGATTGTTCAAATAAGTGTGTACTTGCTGATAAGCTGCCATTCAAATCTCCTGAATTCCGTTATTGTTATTTATTCAATCGGCAATTCAACTTTTTTCTTGATAATATTTCAGCTCTGATTGTTAATTATTAATCATTGTTTAATGAGTCCATCAACGAAGTCATCAGGGCGGCTTCTGAATTCAGCTGACTGATATAGGTATCCAGCCGTAAAAACTGTGCTGACATGATTTCATATTTTTTTGTCAACCGCTCGGTCTCGTTGTCGATGCCCTGGTCCAGCCGGTCGATTTTTGCTTCTGCTTCATCAATTTCAGTGGAGGCGATGCCGGTTGAACTGACCATTTCCGACAAAGCATCATTGATGACATCGGATAGTCCGGTAATTCCGTTATCCGTATCTCCCAAAAACAGTGTTCGCAGCGCATCGGGATCGTCGGCGATGGCTTCGTCAAGAGTATCTTCATCAATGCTGATCGTGCCGTCCTTGGCAATTTCAAGCCCCAGATCCATCAGGCTCGTATAAGCGGCATCCAGATCAATGCTCGTGGTTAAAAGGGTTTTAAGCTGAGAAACAATCCGGTTGGCGCTGCTTGAACCCTCAAGGGGATTTTCGGCGTCTTCTCCTTGGGTTTCACCTTCCGTGTCTGTGGATTCATCGTCAGTGTCGGTGCCGTTAATATAGGAAACAAGATCGTTAATCCCCTTGATCATGGACAGAATGTCTTCTTTAACCGTGTCATGGTTTACCTCGATGTTGATGGTGGATTCCCCTATATTTTTCAGGTCAAAAGTGACGCCGGTAATGACGTCGTCAATGGCGGTATTGGATTGTCGTGAGTATGATATACCGTTGACGGTGAATTCAGCGTTCAGGGATTCTCCGCCGGCTCCGGTGACTTCCGCCAAGCCGGCCAGGTTGGTCAGGCTGAGTCTTGCGTCCTCCCCGGTGTCGTCGGAAGTCAATATGAGTTGGTAGGGGTTGACTGAATCCCCGTTGTCAATCATTGCCGCAGTGACGCCGGGGTTGTCTTCGGAACCATTGATAAGGTCGGCTGTTTCTTCATAGGTGGTTCCGGGGGGTACACTCAGATACATGGTATCATCACCCTGGGCAATGGCCACGGTTGTATCTGCGGCAACCCAGTCAAATCCCGCGACATTGATCTCTGAATCAGCACTGTTACCTCCTGATGTCGCTGATAAGCGGATATAATAGTCCCCGTTGTCTCCACGGGAAAAGGACGCTGTAACAAGCTGATTTCCGTCCGTATCTTTATTATTGGAAGAATTGTTGATTTCATCGGTGATTTCGGCAAGGGTCAGCCCGGAATCAAGGCTGACATCAATCTGCTGCTGATCCCCGGCAGCCCCGTAAAAAATACTCAGGGTTTCGCTTTGGGTGGTGACCTGGGTGGTGTCATGGTCC